>JAFEBB010000048.1 GCA_018266075.1 Deltaproteobacteria bacterium
CCAGCTACGGCGTCTCGCTCTCGGGCTCGACCGGCCTGCTCAGCCATAACACGATTGTTACAAACGGCTACGGCGTCTACTTCAACTACGCGGCGCCCTACTACAACGCCACGGGCGCCGAGACGATTCGCGACTCCGTGGTCACCGGCAACTCGAGCTACGGCGTCTACAACAACGGCTCGAACTACTCGTCCGGCGCGCCCTGCGACCACGATGACATCTGGGGCAACGGCTCGAGCGGCACCTCGAATGCGTACAACATCGCCGCGGGCACCGGCGAGTTCTCGGCGAACCCGCTCTTCGTCGGCAGCAACAACTACGACCCGACCACCAACTCGCCCCTCCGCCAGGCCGGCACCAGCAGCTCCGACGTGGGCGCGTTCAACTACAACAACGAGGCCACCGCGAACCTCGAGGGCACGCTCTACTCGAACACCACGCTCACGGGCTCGAACAACGTCACCGGCGACCTCACCGTCGCGCCGGGCGTGACGCTCACCCTCGCCGCCGGCGCCACCCTCACCTTCGCCACGAGCGACGACATGCGCTCGGGCAACGACACCTCGCACTGCGAGCTCATCGTGAACGGCGCGCTGGTGGTCAACGGCACGGCGCAGAATCCGGTCACGCTCACGGGCGCAGGCTCCAGCGCGGGCGCCTGGACGGGCGTGGAGATCCAAGGCTCGGGCTCGACGCTCACCGGCGTGAACATCACCAAGGCCTCCACCGGCATCTCGGCGAGCCAGAGCTTCGCGCTCACCAACTCGACCCTCTCGGGCAACTCGACGGGCGCGGCGGTCAGCGGCGGCACGGCGACGATCTCGTACGTGACCTTCAGCGGGAACGTGAACGGCGTGGCGGGCAGCGGCGGCACGCTCAACGTGGACCACGCGCTCATCACCGGGAACACCAGCTACGGCGTCTCGCTCTCGGGCTCGACTGGACTTCTGAGCCATAACACGATCGTTTCAAACGGCTACGGCGTCTACTTCAACTACGCGGCGCCCTACTACAACGCCACCGGCGCCGAGACGATCCGCGACTCGATCGTCACCAACAACTCCAGCTACGGCGTCTACAACAACGGCTCGAACTACTCGTCAGGCGCACCCTGCGACCACGACGACATCTGGAGCAACGGCTCGAGCGGCACCTCGAACGCGTACAACATCGCGGCGGGCACCGGCGAGCTCTCCACCAACCCGCTCTTCAACAACCCCTCGGGCGGCGACTACCACCTCACCACCAACTCGCCTGCCCGCATGGCGGGCACCAGCAGCTCCGACCTCGGCGCGTTCCCGTACTCGGTCGGCCCGGTGGACCACATCGTGGTCACCCCCGGCTCGACGACGGTCGCGGTGAACGGCTCGGTCGGTTTCTCGGCGCAGGCGTACGACGCCTCGAACACGCCGGTGAACAACGTCACCTTCACCTGGACCAGCAGCATCGGCTCCATCAACTCCAGCGGCGTGCTCACCACCGGCTGCACTGCCGGCTCCGGCCTCGTGACCGCGAGCGCCAGCGGCATCAACGGCAACGCGAGCGTGACCGTGCAGGCCGGCGCCATCGACCACATCTCGCTCACGCCCTCGAGCGCGAGCGTGAGCGCCGGCGGCTCCCAGGCCTTCAGCGCCACGGCGAAAGACTCGTGCAACAACACGCTCAGCAACACCATCACCTGGTCGGTCGCGAGCGGCGCCGGCTCCATCGGCAGCTCGGGCAACTACACCGCGCCCTGCACGCCTGGCACGTACACCTCGGCCGTCACGGCGAGCTCGGGCTCGATCTCCGCGCACGCCGACGTCACCGTCAGCGTGGGCGCGCTCGCGAACCTCACCCTCTCGCCCACCAACCCCACCGTGCCCGCGGCCGGCACGCAGCAGTTCACCGCCAACGGCTCGGACTCGTGCGGCAACGGCCTGACCTCGAACGCGAGCTGGAGCGTGGTCAACGGCGGCGGCACGATCAACTCGAGCGGCCTCTTCACTGCGGGCAGCGCGGCGGGCACGTTCACCAACACCATCCAGGCCAGCGCCAACGGCCACACCGCGACCACGTCGGTGACCGTGGCCGCGGGCTCGGTGTCCACGCTGACGGTCGGCCCCGCGAGCGCCACGCTCAACATCGGCCAGCACCAGACCTTCACCGTGACCGCGACGGACTCCAACGGAAACCCGGTCTCGGTCACGCCGACCTGGAGCGTGGTGGCCGGCGGCGGCACCATCGACGCGAGCACGGGCGACTTCACCGCGGGCAACGCGGCCGGCACCTTCAACGGCACCGTGCAGGCCTCGGCGGGCGGCCTCACCGCGACGGCGAGCATCATCGTGCTCCCCGGCGCGACGGCCAGCGTCTTCGTGAACCCGACCTCGGCCACGCTCGCGCCGAACGGTACGACCACGTTCAGCGCACAGACCATCGACGCGCACGGCAACGCGACGACGGACACCGTCACCTGGGCCGCGGACGCCAACGCGGGCACCATCAGCACCAACGGCGTATTCCACGCGGGCGCCAACCCGGGCAGCTACCCGAACGCCGTCACCGCGACCGTGGGCAGCCTGAGCGCCGCCGCCAGCGTGACCATCTCGCAGACCGCGCTCTCGCAGCTCCAGCTGCTGCCGGCGTCGACCAGCGTGCGCGCGGGCGGCACCATCGCCTTCAGCGTCACGGGCATCGACGTGAACGGCAACACCGTCTCGGTCAGCCCCACGTGGACCATCCTCCACGGCGGCGGGACGATCGACGCGAACGGCGTCTTCACCGCGGGCACCACGCCCGGCACGTTCGTGGACACCGTCCAGGCCTCGGCGAACGGCCTCTCCGCCACGAGCACGGTGGTCGTCACCGCGGGCCCGGTCGTCGCGGTCTCGGTGAGCCCGGCGCACCCGACCCTGCAGCCCGGCGCCACGCAGCTCTTCAGCGCCACCGCGACCGACGCCTACGGCAACGTCGTCGCCGGGAGCACGCGCACCTGGAGCGCCGATCCGGCCGCGGGCACCATCGACGTCACCGGCCTCTTCACGGCGGGTAACATCGCCGGCGACTTCGCGAGCGCCGTGAGCGTGACCGTCGACGGCATCGTGGGCACCGCGTCCGTCCTCGTCACCGGCTCGTCGACGACCGGCACCACCGGCACGACGAGCACCTCGACCACGGGCACCAGCGGGACCACCACGGGCACGACGGCGACGTCGACGACCGGCACCACCGGCACGACCACAACGAGCGGCTCGACGGGCACGACGTCCACCACCGGCACGGACACCGGCACCACGACGGGCGGCAGCACGGGCAGCACCGGCACCGACAGCGGCACGACCGACTCCGGCACCACCGGCGCCTCGGGCTCGAGCGGCCAGGCGACCGGCGGCAGTCGCAGCGTCACCGGCAAGGGCTGCGGGTCGGCCAGCGGCGGGGACTTCTTGCCCCTCCTGGCGCTGGGCCTGTTCGTCATCCGCCGCCGTCGGGTCTGATCTTTCACATGATCATGCTCCGGACCCTTCAACGTCCGGGGCCGCGCTCGCCCTCGCCGTTCGCGGAGCTGGGCCAGGATCGTGCCCGACAGTTTTCAATGTGATCACATTCGCGTCACGTGGAGGGGCTTTCATGTGATCGTGTCCGCGGCAGGTTGGCGGACCCGACATGGAGGCCCGCCATGCAGGTCGCCGTGATCTCCGATCTCCACCTCGGCCCGGGCGACGCGTCCGACGCCTTCGGCCACAGCGACGCCGCGTTCTTGCGCTTCGCCGACTTCCTGGAGCGCAACTTCGAGCAGGTCATCCTCCTCGGCGACGTCTGGGAGACCATGACCAGCGCCTGCCCGGGCGATCTGCGCGGCGGGTTTCGCGCGGCCCAGCGCGCGCATCCCGAGATCGCGCGTCGCTTCGAGCGAAAGACGTACCGCTACGTGCACGGCAACCACGACCTGGTCGCGGGCGCGCTCGGGCTCGCACCCGAGGAGCTGGTGCTCGATCTGCACGGCACGCGCTTCCTCTTCACGCACGGCCACCACCACGACCTGCTCTTTCGGAAGGCGCGCTGGTTCGTGGAGCTCGGTGTTTGGCTGGGCGCGTGGCTGCAGCGGCTGCGGATGAGCGCGCTCACCTGGCCGTTCGCGAAGCTGGAGTCGCTCGCGTGTGGGCCGCTCGCGAACAGCGCGCGGTGCACGTTTCAGCGGTGGGCGATTGGCGCGGCTGAGCTGCGCAGCGCGGACGTGGTGGTCACGGGCCATACGCACTACGCCACGCGCGCGGAGCACGGCGGCCGGCTCTTCCTGAACAGCGGCTCGTGCGCGGGCGGGCAGTTCAGCTTCTTGAGCCTCGATACGCGCGCGGGACGATACGAGGTGAACCACGCGTGGTGATGCAGTTCAGCGCTGCCCGGCGCTCGCCCGCTCCTGCGCGCACTGGTTCTTCGCGCCTTCGAGCTGCTCGGTGAGCACGGTGATCGCGTCGCAGCCGGGCGTCGGAGACTTGAAGTCGTCGAACTCGCTCCAGAGCAGCAGGTCCCCGGCCTTGAGCGGCACCTTGATGCGCTTGCCCACCAGCTCGTTCGCGCGATCCGGTCTTGCGATCGAGGTGGTGACGAACTGCTCGGGCACTGCCCGCTGCGAGATCACGTCGTAGGTGATGACCGTGCCAGCCTGAACGTCGTCTGCGATGACGAGCACCGGCACCAGGTTCCACCCCGCGCGAACCGCACGACGCTCGTGCTTCACGTACATCAGCCCGCCGATGAGCAGGAGCAAGCCCGCGCCGAGCGAGATGCTCAGGCCGATGATCACGCCCAGGCCCATGCCCATCTGACCCGAAGTCTTCGGAGCTTCGTCCGCCATCGCGTCCTCCCCCGTCGCTCAGCCCTTGATGCCCAGCTGCCGCCAGTACGCGAGGATGTCGAAGAACGCCGTCACCTTGTGGATGCGGTTCTCCTTCACCTCGAACACGTTCACCGTGCGCAGGCTCACCGCGCGGCCGACGACGGTCGCGGGCACGTTCTTCGGCGCCGAGCGCACCGTGCCCGAGGTGAGCGTCTCCGCGAACACGCGGTCGCCGTCGGCAGCGATGGAAATGATCTCGTAGCGCGCGTCCGGCATCATCGCGTCGGCGTCGCCGAGCATCTGCGCGATCGCCTCCGGCCCAACGCGCGGCGCCACGATGCCCGTGCCCTCCCAGACCACGTCCTCCGAGAGAAACACCCGCAGCTTCACCGCGTCGGCGTGCTGGAGCTCCAAAAAGTTGCGCACGATCTCTGTCGGCGTGCGTTGAACCTGCGCCTGCGGAATCACAGGAGACGCCGTGAAGAGCGAGAGCATCAGCGGAGCGACGTGGAGCATGGGCGACCTCGGGGGCGCGTCGATTGTGCCACGGGAACGTCAACTCGTTTGCAGCGCCAGTGGAAGTGCGTGGGCGATTCCGGCTAATGCACGAGGCGACTCGCGGAGTGCGCCATGCCCGTCTTGACGCTGCTCGCCCTGCTCAACGCAGGCGACATCTGCACCACGCAAAATTGTGCGGTCTACGCCGAGACGGCCACCGACCTCTACCAGATTGATCCCGTCACGCTCACCCAGAGCCACCTCTGCACCTTCAGCGGCGTGGACGGCGCCGTGAACGACATCGCCGTCGACGACAACGGCACGCTCTACGCGCTCACCGCGGACGAGCTGTACACCGTGAACATCAGCAACTGCGCGAGCACGCCGCTCGCCAGCGTCTCCGGCGGCTCGGGCTTCAACGGCCTCTCGTTCCTGCTCGACGGCCGCCTCATCGCCACCGACACCAGCGGAGACGTCACCCAGATCAACCCCTCCACCGGGAGCACCTCGTCGCTCGGCAACTACGGCAGCAACCTGGGCTCCTCGGGCGACGCGGTCGCGCTCTCGAACGGCCAGATCTACGCGACGGCGATCGACATCACCGGCCAGATCGCCGACGACATCCTCGTCACGCTCGATCCCAACAACGGCTTCGCGGCCACGCCGGTGGGAACGATTCAGGGCTTCCAGCACATCTACGGCCTCGGCTACTGGGCCGGCGTGCTCTACGGCTTCGACGACAAGGGCGACGTGCTCAAGATCGATCCCTCGAACGCCAGCGCGACCGTGGCCATCAACAACAACGGCATCGAGTGGTACGGCGCGGGCACCACGCCGCAGGCGCCGACGCAGTGCACCAGCACCTGCAGCTCCGGCACCACCAGCTGCGACAACTCCGGCAACCTGCTCACCTGCACGTACGGCTCGAACGGCTGCTACGACTGGGTGCCGAGCTCGTGCGGCAGCGGCATGAGCTGCACCAGCGGCTCCTGCCAGGCCACCTGCACCGACCAGTGCTTCCCCTTCAGCAACCAGTGCGTGAACAGCACCACGCGGCAGTCGTGCCAGATCCAGTCGAACGGCTGCTTCGACTGGAACACCATCCCCTGCAGCAGCGGCCAGACGTGCTCGGGCGGCTCCTGCGGCTCGAGCTGCAGCAACCAGTGCAGCCCCGGCCAGCTCCAGTGCTCGGGCAACGATGTGCAGAGCTGCGTGGCGGACTCGAGCGCGTGCTACCACTGGCAGACGACGTCGACGTGCAGCGGCAGCGAGTTCTGTGCGAGCGGCGCGTGCACCACGAGCTGCAACAACGTGTGCCAGCAGGGCCAGTCGGCGTGCAACGGCAACATCATCCAGACCTGCGCGGTGGGCGGTGGCGGCTGCACCGAGTGGCAGAACGGCCAGGACTGCGGCGACTACGGCTGCGTGGGCGGCGCGTGCTGCGTGTGCATGGCCGGCGATACGCAGTGCGCGGGCGACGGCAACGTGGAGGTCTGCGGCCAGGATCCGAACGCGCCGAACGGCTGCCCGATCTGGATTGAGCAAACCTGCACCAGCGGCGCGTGCGCGAGCGGCGTGTGCCTGCAGGGCTGCTCGCCGACGAGCGAAGTGAACAACTGTCCGGGCAGCTCCGACTGCCTCGCGACGCAGGGCGGCGACTTCTGCGGCTACACCACGGCCGACGGCGGCTTCGCCCCCGCGGGCACCAGCTCGGGCTCGGGCAGCGGCGGCAACTCGAGCGGCGCGAACGGCTCCGGCACCAACGGCAGCGGCACCGGGGCGAACAGCACCTCGGGCGGCACCTCGGGCGGCGCGAACGGCTCGGGCGGGAACGGCGCCGGCGGCACGAACGCGGGCACGGGGAACACCATCGTGGGCGGCTCGGGCGCGAGCGGCTCGGGCGGCTCGACGGGAAGCACCGCCTCGACCGCGACGACCGGCGGAAACAAGGTCACCGCGAGTGGCTGCGGCTGCGGCGCGACGGAGACCGGCTCGGCGGGATTGCTCGCGCTGGGCGCGCTGGTGCTGCTCGCGCGGCGGCGCGCGGTCTCGCTGCCCTGAGGACCCAACATGTCCCTTCCGGATTTCGATCTCAGAAGGTCGACGACGCCGTTCTCGCAGTGCTCCTCTTGACGCTTCACGACGACGTGTGTGGAAGAGCTTCGATTTGGACGTCATGAACCGCCTTCACGAGCGCGGCTTCATCAGCGATCCACGAAGCAAAGCGAAGTCGGTTCTCCTGACGGACGAGGGCAAGGCACTCGCGATGAAGCACTTCCGGGAACTGTTCGGGAAGCAGGGCTGACCCAGCCGTCGAATTCTAGAGTCGCGCGAGGACGTGCTCCGCCGCGGCGCGCGCGGCCTTCTTCTCCGCGGTCTTGTCGCTATTGGGCGAGAAGTCGTACGAGGCCTCGCTCAAGATCGCGTTGATTTGCACCTCCCAGTCGCCCTTCGCGACCAGGAAGTCGCGCTGGCGCGCGTAGTACGCCGCATCGCCGAGGTTCGCGATCCGCTCGGCGTCGCCGCGCGCTGTCAGCCGCTCGTAGAGGCGCTTCCACGTCTCGACCGTGCGCCCGCTGCCGGTGAAGCGCTGAACCGTGACCGAGATGAAGTACGACTTGCTCTTCGTCGACTCGTAGAAACACTGGTCGCCGGAGGACGGGACGGAGAAGTGCCGCGCCGGCTTCACCGGCGTGCCGAACGCGTCTGCGGCTTCTTTCTGCGTGAGCAGCGAGCACGGGTCGATCGACGCCGGCGCCTGGGTCACGGGCGCGGCAAGGAGAGCGTGCGCGAGAATGCCAACGAGGATCATCGGTTCTCCGGAGCCGCCCTTTTTTTCGGCAGCGTGTCGTACTTCGGCAGCTTGCCGGCGATCTCGTAGTAGTCGCTCTTGCTGCCCGCGTAGATGTGGTTCTTCTCGCGCGTACCGGTGGGCGAGTCGAGCGTGCCCGCGCAGATGGAGATCTTCGCGTCGCCCTTCTCGTCGAAGAGCAGGCTCGAGCCGCACGTGCCGCAGAAGCCGCGACGCACCTTGTTCGAGAGCTTGTGCCACTTGAGCCCGGTCGACTTGGTGAGCTTGAGGCCCTCGCGGTCGACGGCCGTGTACGCACCGAAGTGGCCGTGCCACTTCCGGCACTTCGAGCAGTGGCAATACGTTACCGCGGTCATCGGCAGGTTGATGGCGTACTTCACTGCGCCGCAGAAGCAGCTTCCCTTGGGCATGGGGCTAGCCTATCCGCCATCGTGGCTCGGGGTGCCTCCAAATTGGCCGTCTCCCTCGCCGGCGCCGGGCACGTGTCGGCCATCCTGGCCATCGCCCCTTCCCAACGTGCTCCCGCGCGCGCCCACCTGGCCGGTGCCCTTCGCCCATGTGCGCTCGCGAGAGCCGAATGGGTCGGGCGTGTCGCCAATTTGGCTTCGTCGTCAGCCGGGCTGGCGGCCGCGTGGCCGCTGACGTCCGCAGCGTCGACTGCGCGGGCTGGCGACTCTCGCCGATGGGCTCCCGCGTCGGTCGAATTGGCTGGCCACCTCGCCCAATGGGCTCAGCGGTGATCCAAGTGGGTCAACGGGCCCGCCGAATTGTTTCTCGAGGCGATCCAATGGGCGCGCAAGCCATCCCAACGTGCTGGCGGGCTAGTCCTTCCACCCGTGCTCCTCGACGACATCCTTCAGCTCCGGCGTCTCCGGCGAGACCGCCGGCATCCACAAGCCCTGCTCCTCGCGCGTCCACCAACCCGGTGTCCCGAGCGGCGCGAAGCGATACCGGTAGTACTTCGCGCGGATGTACTTCGGCGGCCCTTCGGGGTACGGATTTCCATCCAGCAGCGAGAGCGCGCCCGCGTCGTTGTGGAGCAGCTTCCACACCAGGTGAATCGCCCACGGCTGGCGATCCACGTTGCTCATGGCCGCGAACCAGATCTGCCAATCGATGCGCGGCTGATATGGGCTCGTCACGCACGGCCGCCGCATCGGGTCGCCGGGCTTGCACACGAACTCGTACGGACGCCACTCGGCGCTCGGGTCGTCCGGCGTCGCGCTGCGCGTGCCCTCGAAGATGATCTCGCCGCGCTCCTTGCCCACGGAGCCGAACGCGCCGTAGGTGTTCACGAGCTCGAACGGATCGAAGCTCGTGTTCATCGCCTGCTCGTCCGAGAGCAGGTTCTTCACCGGCTCCACGCTCAGCACCGCGATCAGCAGCATCAGCGCGACCGACGCCGCGGTCCACGCGCGCTGCGTCGGCTCCGCGTCCTTCGCGCGCGCGACCATTCGCCACGGCAGCACGCGCGCCCACGCGCCATCGTCGAAGCACGCGAGGATCGGAACAATCATCAACCAATTAAGGAATGACAAATTGCCGCTCAGGATCAGCGTGAGCTGAAACACGAGCATGATCATCGCGGCCACGTGTCGCGACGTGCGCCCGAGGAAGATCAGGAACGGGCAGAGGAGCTCCGCCACGTGGTTCATGAGCACGCCCGCCACGTGCACGCCGTGCGGCGCGAAGTGGAAGTACGGCGAGAGCGGGTTCGGAATCGGCTGGGTCTCGAAGTGGTAGTCGAGGCACGTGAGATCGCGCCAGCATTGGTCGCCGCGCATCTTGATCAGCCCCGCGCCGAGCATCACGCGGAACGCGAGCCACCAGAACAATCGAACCACGATCTCCGGGGGCTGGCGCTTCGGGAAGGGCCGGAGGTCGAGCGGCGGGCAAAGGAAGATGGCGAGGAAGCCCGTCTCCAGGAGCTGCATCTCCCAGCCGTAGCCGTAGAAGAGCTGCCCCACGTGCACCACGCTCATGTACAGCGCCCAGAGCACGGCCATTACCAGCGCGTCGGCGAAGCCCGCGACGACCAGCAGCGAGAGCAGAAATCCAATCCACGCGACGGTCAGCAGCGCACTGTCGGAGCTGTGCGCCCAGAACAGCGTCGGCAATTCCCAAAAGCCTGCGCTGCGTCCTCCGGCGTTCTCCGCGACGCGGTCGAGGAACGAATCCGCCGGCAAGAGCCCGTGGTGCCCGACCAGCGGCAGGCCCTGGCGCACGAACGCCCAGAACGCGAACGCGTACACCACGCCGAGCAGGCGCAACACCACGAAGCGCGTGAGCTGGAACGTCGCGCGCGGCTTCGGCGCGACGTCCTCGGCATCTTCCATCTGCGCAGCTTAGCCGCGCGCGATCACGGGAGGGTGAACGAGGTCACCAGGAAGCCGGAGCCTGCGCCCGCGCCGTCGGGGAACGGGCCGCCGTGAGCGGCGCTCGAATCGTTGGGGCCCTGGCCCGACTGCGAGATGACCGGGCAGTACTGGTAGATGGCGGAGTCGGGCAGGCGCACCTGCACCGCGAGGTTCGACGTGGGGTAGCCGCCACACGCGTTCTGGTCCTGGCCGCTGGAGCAGACGGTGCTGTCGCAGTTCTCCCAGTAGTCCACGAGCACGTAGTAGGTGCCGCTCGGTGGAACCGCGGTGTTCGAGAAGAGGATGTTCTCCACGTTCACGCCGTCCGGCTCGCCGCCGCCGCTTCCGCCACTGCCGCCGCTGCTGCCGCAGGCCGCGTTGGTGTCGCGGTCGAGCCAGCCTTCCGGGCACGGGTTGCCGCCGGTCGGCAGGCCGATGCCGCCGTCGTGGCAGAGGTAAGGGAACAGATTGCAAACCTGGCCGAGGCCGGAGTCCGGGTTATTGCCGGGGTTGCCGTAGTAGATCTCGCAGTGGCCGCCGTCGGGGAGCGGCTCGAGCAGGTGCAGGTCGAAGTCCTCGATGTCATCGAAGCTCAACGTCACCTGCAGCGTCGACGAGCTGTTCAGGCTGCACTGGCCCTGGATGCAGGTGTAGCCCTTGGGGCACGCGGGCGCGCCAGGGCTGGTGTTGCACGCTCCCACGCCGCGGCCGCCCTGGCCGGTGACGAGGTTGGGCATGTTGTTCGGGCAGGTGCCGCCGGTGGTCGTGCCGGTCGCGGTGGCGCCGGTGGTGCTGCTGCCGGTGGTCGCCGAGGTGCCGCTGCCGGTGGTGCCGGAGCCGTTGGTGCCGTTGCTGGTCGCGCCGGTGTTCGAGCCCGTGCCGCTGGTGGCGCCGGTGACCGAGGCCGAGATGCAGTAGCCGTTGCCGTCGACGGCGCCGCTGCAGCACGCGTTGGGATCCGACGAGAACTGGCCGTCGGGGACGCAGTTGCCCGTGCCGCTGCCGTTGGTGCCCGTGGACGTCGTGTTCGCGCCGGTGCCGTTCGACGTTGCTCCGGTGTTCGCGCCCGTTCCGTTCGACGTCGCGCCGGTGCTGGTCGCGCCCGTGGAGCCGTTCGTCGTCGAGCCGCTCGCGCCTGTGCCGGAGCTGTTGTTGCCCGAGCCATTCGTGCCCGAGCCGTTCGCGGCGTGCGTGCCGCCGGTCGCGGTGGTGGTGGTGTTCGACGAGGTGGTGCTTCCCCCGCAGGCGGCCAGCGCGAGGACCAGCGCGGCCAGGACGTTCGACTTCATGCAGCCTCCGGAATGGCGGGCGCACTGTAGAGCAGGCGGGGATGCGGAGATCAACTGCACGGACAAGGAGCTTGTCCCTCAAGCTGCTGTCGATTCAGCACGTTAGAAGCTCGGCTGGGCCTAGGATGGCGATTCGCGGGATTTTTTCGCCGAGGCGTTTGTGTCCGAGAAACCCTTCACCGGTCGGCATATTCGGAGCTTCGTGCTGCGGCAGGGGCATCTGTCGAAGGCGCAGGAGCGCGCGTTCACGGAGCTGATGCCGCGCTTTGGCGTGAGCTATCGCGCCGAGCTGCTCGACTGGAAGGCGCTCTTTGGTCGCGAGGCGCCGCGGGTGCTGGAGATTGGTTTCGGCATGGGCGCGACGACGGCGGAGATCGCCGAGCGCCGGCCGGACACCGATTTTCTCGGCGTCGAGGTGCACACGCCGGGTGTCGGCAGTCTGCTCAAGCTGCTCGAGGAGAAGAAGCTCTCGAACGTGCGCGTGATCCAGCACGACGCCGTGGAGGTCGTGCGCGACATGATCGCGCCGAAGAGCCTGCGCGGCGTGCACGTGTTCTTTCCGGATCCGTGGCCGAAGAAGCGGCACCACAAGCGACGCCTCTTGCAGGGACCGTTCGTGCAGCTGCTCGCGGAGCGGCTCGAGCCCGGCGGCTACCTGCACGCGGCGACGGATTGGGAGGAGTACGCGCAGCAGATGCTCGAGGTGTTTTCCGCCGAGCCGCTGCTGAAGAACGCGCACGCGGGCTTCGCGCCGCGGCCGGACTATCGACCGCTGACGAAGTTTGAGCAGCGCGGGATGAACCTGGGCCACGGCGTGTGGGACGTCATCTTCGAGCGCGTCCCGTAGCGATTCACACGTCGTTTAACAAATCCGACTCCCCTTCCCCACGGCAGATGGGGAAGGGGTCGGGGGATGGGGTTTATGCGGCCGCGAGCTCCTCCTCGGCGACCTCCACCTCTTCCACATCAGTCTCGAAGTTCACCAGCGCCGGATTCACCAGCAGCTCCTTCTTCTCCTCGAACGACCAGAGGAGCAGCGGCGCAGGCAGCCCGAGCTTCGACGCGAACTCGCCGGCCTTCTCCTCCGCGCGCCGCACCAGCACCAGCTCGCCCGGGACGAAAAACTGCCCGGTGCGCAGCTTGGTGGGCTGGATGAACGACGCCATCCGCCATCCGCTGAAGTCCTCGCTTGGCGCCTGGTTCTTGGCCCAGTCGCGCAGCACGCCCTGGAGCTCGGTCGCCAGGTCGGCGCGCGAGGGAGGATTCGTTTCGGTCTGCATGACACGCTCTCCTTTCGGCGCACCTCGGGCGGCACCCGCGAAACGGGCTTGGTCCTGGCGCCGCCGGGCATCCGGCGGCTGCGGTGCTGGATTTGCACACACCGTAAGGACGCGCCGAGACCTGTCAAACGCCGCCGATCCGGGGACTTGCCGAGCGTCCGATCAGCCGCGCGGCCCGTTCACGCCCAGCCGTCGCATCATGGCGCGCACCGTCCCGCCTGGATCTCGCGCCGAGCCCCGCCCGACCTCGCCCAGCATCCGCGCGGCCGCGCTGGCGTTTCCGGCCGCACGAGCGAGCGCTTCCACCAAGGCCGCGCGCTCGAGCGCTTCGACCTCGTTCCGCAGATTCAGCACGCCGTCGTCGAGCAAGCGCTTCAGCCGCGATCCGTCCACCAGCCCATCGCCCTTCGACGACTCGCCTCGCTGCAGCACGCGCTTCGGCAAATCGGATAGCAGCAGCTCATCGCCGCCGCGCTTGTAGACGAGCGCCTCGAAGACCACGTTTCGCAGCTCGCGAATGTTGCCCGGCCAGGGATACGCCGCGAGCGCACGCAGCGCCGCGGGACTCACGCGCACCACGGCCGGTCGCCCCTGCGCGTCCGGCTCCTCTTTGAAGAAGCGACGCATGAAGAACTCGGCCAGCGCCGGCAGGTCATCGAGGCGCTCGCGCAGCGGTGGCAGGTGCACGTGCACGATCGCCAGTCGCTCGTAGAGGTCATCGCCGAACTGGCCGGCAGCAATGAGCTTCTTCAAGTCGCGATTGGTCGCCGCGAGAATCCGGAAGTCCACCTGGTGCGACGCGCTCTCGCCCAGCCGCGTCACCACGCGATCCTCGAGCACGCGCAGCAGCTTCACTTGAATGCTCTGCGGCGTGTCGTCGATCTCATCGAGGAACACGCTGCCGCCCTCGGCCGAGATGAGCGTGCCGTCGTAGCTGCGCACCGCGCCCGAGAACGCGCCCTTCGCGTAGCCAAAGAGCTCGCCCTCCATCAGCTCGTTGGGAATCGCCGCGCAATTGATGGGCACGAACGGCCGCTCGCGGCGCGCGCTCCACGTATGAAGCAGCCGCGCCGTCACTTCTTTGCCGGTGCCGGTCTCCCCCGTGATGAGCACGGGCATGCTCGTGCGCGCCGCACGCGCGACCTGCGCGAGGACCTTTTTGGCCACAGCGCTCTGCACCACGGCCGTCGCGGGCGGGACCGGCGCCGGATCGGGAAGCGCGAGCTCCTGCAGCCGCGCCGCGAGTCGCTCGGCGGCTTTGGGCTCCGTCAGGGAGAGCGCTTCATAGGCCCCGGAGAGCACGGCCTCGCGCGCGGCGGCGTCATCAATCGACCTCGCGCTCACCCAGATCCACGGGCCACGCTCGGGACGCACCGGCGCACGCTTGCCGTCTCGCGTGGCCACGACCGTGAGCTCGCCCTCGAGCGCGAGCGTGAATCCCACGGACTTGAGGGCGCGAACGACATCCGCCGGCGCTTCGGAACCGTTCCAGGCGAGCTTGGGCATGCCCGTATTGGAATTCGGCCCGAACGCGATTGCAATCGCGTTTGTGATCCCGCGCACTGCCCGGTCTCGGCCACTTACGTGTGGCACGGCGCACGCACTCTGGGTCCCCACGCACGGACGACAAGCCCGCGCCGCGGAGCGGTCGCTTCACCGCGCTGGAGGACGCCATGGATACGACCCAGAACACGATGCGACTCACCCCGCTCGCCCGAGGTTCCATCTTTCTCGGCCTCGCCGCGCTGGGCGTGGTCTCCATCCGGCTCTTCGCGCCCGGCTTCCTCGAGCGCGTGGTGCCGAGCGCCAAGGAGAAGTCCTCCATGGTGCCGCTGAGCGCGGACCTCCCGCTCCTCGGCGATGACGGCCGCACCCGCGCTATCTCGCCCATCGGCACGGGTCCTGGCTGCGCGCAGCTCCCTGAGGTGCGCGTCGAGCTCTGGGCCTGGAACGCGCAGATGGGGCTCATGCTCGCCAACGGTGGCCCGCAGAGCGCCGCGGGCAGCCTGATGTGCCAGGAGGGCGTGAACGCCAAGCTCCTGCGCCAGGACGACGGCACCAAGATGCGCGAGGACCTGGTCACCTTCGCGAAGGAGCTGAAGGAAGGCCAGGCGCAGCCGAAGGACGGCGTCGGGTTCGTGGCCATCATGGGCGACGGCTCGGCCACGTTCCTCGCGGAGACCAACAAGGTGCTCGAGAAGCTCGGGCCGGACTTCAAGGCCAAGGTCGTCGGCTCCAGCGGCTACAGCTGGGGCGAGGACAAGTTCATGGGCCCTCCGGCGTGGAAGCAGAACCCGAGCGCGTCTCGAGGCGGCTTGGTGGCGGGCGTGGTGCGCGACGGCGACTGGAACATCGCCCAGAAGTGGCTGGCGGAGAACCGGCTCTGCAACAACCCGGACGACAAAACGTGGGATCCCAACTGTCTCAACTGGGTGAACACGCCGGGCTACGTGGAGGCGGCGCAGGCCTACATCGCGGGCGTGTGCGAGGACCGGAAGGTGGTCAAGAACGGCAAGCCCACGGGCGAGACGAAGCACGTGTGCGTGGACGGCGTGGTCACATGGACGCCCGGCGACGTGGACGTGGCGCAGAAGAAGGGAGGCCTGGTGTCGATCGTGTCGACCAAGGAGTACCGCGGGCAGATGCCCCAGGTGCTCATCGGCATCGACGCGTGGATGAAGGCGAACCGCAAGACCGTCGACGGGATGCTGTCGGCGATGCTGAAGGGAGGTGACCGGATCAAGAGCGACCCGACCGCGCTGGACGCGGCGGCCGCGGTGAGCGCGCAGGTCTACGGCGAAGGCGACGCGGCGTACTGGAAGAAGTACTTCCAGGGCACCACCGAGCCCGATGCCAAGGGCCAGCCCGTGGAGCTGGGCGGCAGCCGGGTGAACAACCTTGCCGACGATCTGTACCTGTTCGGCGTCAAGGCCTACGCACCCGACTCGGCCAACCTCTTCGCCGCGACCTACACCGTGTTCGGCAACATCGTCTCGGCGCAGTACCCCGAGCTGGTGCCCAGCTTCCCGGCCGTCCGAGAGGTGCTCGACACGAGCTACCTCGAGGATCTCGCGAAGCGCGGCACGAGCACCGCCAAGGCCGACCTGCCGAAGTTCGACGCGGCAGCGCCGGTGAAGGAGGTCGTCAGCAACGGCTCGTGGGCCATTGCGTTCGAGAGCGGCAAGGCCAGCTTCTCGCCCTCGGCGAAGAAGACGCTCGATGAGCTCTTCGACCAGCTGGTCATCGCCGGCGGTGCAGCCGTGGAGATCCACGGCCACACCGACAGCCAGGGTGATTCGAAGCAGAACCTGGCGCTCTCCGAGGCGCGGGCGTTCGCGGTGAAGCGGTACCTGGAGGCGCGGTCGTCGGCCAACTTCCCGGAGGGACGGGTTCGCATCTTCGCGCATGGGCAGGAGAACCCCATCGCGCCCAATGCGACGCCCGAGGGCCGCGCGCTGAACCGCCGGGTGCAGATCATCGTGGGCACCACGAAGTCGTAGCAGCACATGCAGTGCGTTCCGCCGCCGCCCCGGGCTCCTGCTCGGGACGCGCGGCGGCGGGCGCGACCTGACCGGTGGGCTCGGCCGGCGAGGTCGCGATGCAGCACTCCGAGCCAGAAGGGAGCGGCCATGAGTACGTTCACGCAATCGTTCGGCGACGCGTTTCGGCCACATCGACGCGTGTCGAGCTCCACGCTCTGGCTGCTCGGGGGTGCGCAGCTCGCCATCGCGATGGGGCTCTGGCTGCGCGCAGGAACTGGCGTGCTGCCCGGTCCGACGGAGGTGATCCGCGCGCTCGGCGACCTCTGGGTCGACGAAGGCCTGGGTCGCGAGCTGGTGGCCAGCGCGCTCACCTCGCTCGAGGCCGTGGCATTGGCGAGCGCGATCGCGTTGCCGCTCGCCTGGGCGACGGTGTTGCCCGCGCTCCGGCCGCTCGCGGCGCTGCTCGCCAAGGGCCGGTTCCTGGGTCTGATGGGCTTAACTTTTTTGTTCACATTGCTGACTGGAGGCGGTCATGCGCTGAAGCTCGCGCTGCTCACCTTCGGGATGGGCGTGTTCCTGGTGACGGGGATGGCGGAAGCCGTGGCGTCGATTCCCAAGGAGAAGCTGGAGCACGCGCGGACGCTGGGGATGTCGGAGTGGCGCGTGGTGTTCGAGGTCGTCGTGCTCGGCACGGCGCACCAGGCGCTGGAGCTCATCCGGCAGAACGCTGCCATCGGCTGGACGATGGTGACGCTCGTGGAAGGCCTTTATCGCGGCGAAGGAGGCGTGGGCGCGCTGCTGCTGAACCAGAACAAGCACTTTCACCTGGCCGAGGTCTTCGCGATTCAGCTCTGCATCTTACTCGTGGGACTCGCTCAGGACGCGGCGCTGGTCGCCGTGCGACGCGGGCTCTGTCCGTACGCGGAGCTCGCGCGGGAGAGGAGGTAGTTCGCCATGATTGCCAACGTCGAATATCGCGAGGTGCTGCTGCGCGCGGACCAGCTCTCGCTCACGCTCGGTGGCCGGCCGGTGTTGCGCGAGGTGAGCTTCGAGGTGCGCGACATCGTTCGGCCGGGCTGCATCACCGGTCAGGTCGTCGCGCTGCTGGGTCCGAGCGGCATGGGCAAGACGCAGCTCTTCCGCGTGCTGGCCGGCCTGCAGGACGCCGATGCAGGACAGGTGCTGGTCGATGTGGCGCAGCATCCCGTGCGTGTGGGTCAGGTGGGCGTGGTGGCACAGGCGTATCCGCTCTTCGAGCACCGGACGGTGCTGGGCAACCTGCTCGTCGCGGGCCGAACCGCAGACCGCGAGGCGCGTGCGCGCAAGCTGCTCGAGCGCTTCGGGCTCGCGCAGCACGCCGAACGTTGGCCGCTGGAGCTCTCGGGTGGGCAGCGCCAGCGGGTGGCGATCGCGCAGCAGTTCATGTGCAGCGAGCACCTGCTGCTCATGGACGAGCCGTTCTCGGGGTTGGATCCGCTGGCTGTCGAGGAGGTGTGTGCGCTCATTCGCGAGGTGGCGAGCCAGGACGAGCTGAACACCATCGTGATCGTCACGCACGACATCGCTGCGGCGCTCTCGGTGGCAGATCACGTGTGGCTGCTGGGGCGCGACCGCGATGCGAAGGGTGAGCCGATTCCCGGCGCGCGAATCCAAGCGACGTTCGACCTGGTGGAGCGAGGGCTCGCGTGGCGCACAGATGGTTTGAGGTCAAACGAGTTTCAGCAGCTCGAGCAGGAGATTCGCGAGGCGTTCAAGCGCCTCTGACGCTGTCGGAAGGAGGTTGGTGCCATGACTACGACTCTCGTCAATCGGTGCATCCGCTCTGCGGCCGTGCACCCGGCGCACCTGCTCTCGGGCACGACTGCGGGCCTCATCGCCGCGCTCGTGTGGAACCCGCTACCCATCGCGCTGTTCGCGGTCGGCTCGGGCATCTGGCTCACGCACGCGGCCACGTCGCTCGGCTATGCGAAGCGCTTGCTGCAAGCGGAGGCCGACGCGCGCGATGACGCCGCTCGCCGGACGCGCAAGGCGCACTTCGACGCGCTCGCGCTGCAACTGCTGCAGCCGCCGTTCTCGGGCTGGGTGAAGCACGGCGCCCTGCCCGACTACGCCAACCGCTACCGCGAGCTGGAGCTCACGGGCATGCGGATCGCGGAGGCCGTCGTGGGTCGGCCGGAGCTCGCGTACGAGTGGACGCTCGACCTGAAGCTCGAGGTGAACCGTCTGCTGGAGACGTACCTCGCGCTGGCGCGTGCGCGGCTCTCGCAGCTCGATCTGCTCTGTGGCGGCGACGTGCAGACCACGCCGCGCGCGCCGGGCGTCGAGGGGCGGCTCGCCGAGGCCGACAAGGAGATCGCCCGACTGCGTGCGCTCGCTGACCAGGAGCCTGCGGCTGCGGAGATTCGCCGGTCGCACCTCGAGGTCCTCGAGCGTCGCAAGGTGCAGCTCCAGACCTGCGCGGCTCGTGATGCGCGGCTCGCGGCTCAGATGGAAGCGCTCGTCGACGTCTTTCGCTTCCTGCTCGAGCGCGTGAGCGGCGCCGACGTCGACAGCGCAGGCATCACCGAGTACCTGGGCGGCGTGCTCACCCAGGTGCAGGAGGCGCAGCGCTGGGCCGAGGTGGCGCCCGTGGCTCCGGAGGCAACGCCGCTTCGCCAGCCCGAGCGCGCGCCAATGCATTGAGCGTGAGAGAATGGACGCCTCGCTCGGAGCGATTCGAATGACGCGCGTCCTCCTCACGATCCTCGCCTTCTCCCTCGCCGCGGCGCCCGCGCTCGGCGAGGAGAAGGAGGGCTTCAAGCTCATCAAGTCCAGCGAGCTGCAGAAGATGATGAAGACGCCGGGCAGCCGCGTGGCCGTCTACGACGCGAACTGGGAAGGCATCCGCGAGAAGTGGGGGATGATCCCCGGAGCAAAGCCGCTCTCGAAGTTCGAGTTCGATGCGTCGAAGGAGCTGCCCGCCGACAAGAGCACGCCGCTCGTCTTCTATTGCGGCAACCTGCACTGCACCGCGTCGCACCACGCGGCCGGCATCGCGACCAAGGCGGGCTTCACCGACGTGAGCGTGCTCTCCGACGGCATCATGGGCTGGGCGCGCTCGGGCAAGCCGGTCGTCCATCCGAAGTGACGAAGCCGCTTCAGCTCCGCTTCGACGCCGGCACGCTCGTCATCGACGGGCTCGACGCGACGGATCAAGCGCCGCCCGGCTGCCTCTGGGACCCGCGCGTGGGCCGCTTCCGCGCGCCGGCCCATCGCTACCGAGACCTGGTCACCAACTTCACCCAGCGTGAAGTCGCGTTCGACGACCGCGCGCGCGCCTACGCGAATCTGAAGCTCGATCACCGCGCTACCCGCGAGCCGTTCCCACACCAACGCGAGGCCGTGGACGCGTGGGACGCGAACGGCAAGCGCGGCGTCATCGTCCTGCCGACGGGCTCGGGCAAGAGCTACGTCGCCGAACTGGCCATCGCGAAGGCAGAGCGCTCGACGCTCGTGGTCGCGCCGACGCTGGACTTGATGGCCCAGTGGTACGACCTGCTCGGCACCGCCTTTGGCGTCGAGATCGGGCTGCTCGGCGGCGGCTACTTCGAGCTGCGCGACCTCACCTGCGCGACGTACGACTCGGCGCACTTGAAGATGGACCAGCTCGGCGCGCGCTTCGGCCTGCTGGTGTTTGATGAGTGCCACCACCTGCCCTCGCCCGCCTACCTCAATGCAGCCGACGCATGCATCGCGCCGTTTCGCCTTGGTCTGACCGCGACGCTCGACCGCGCCGACGGCCGCGAGGGATTGCTCGACGAGCGCGTGGGCAAGGTCGTGTTCGCGCGGGGCATCAAGGAACTCGCCGGCGAGCACCTCGCCGAGTATGAAACTGTTCGGTTACAAGTCCACATGGGCGAGGCCGAGGCCGCGCGCTACCGCGAGGCCCGCGAGGTGTACCGCGCGTTCCTGCGCGCCAAGGGCATCCGGATGTCGTCGCCCGAGGGCTGGGGCCGCTTCGTGATGCTCAGCTCGCAGTCGCGCGAGGGACGCCGGGCGTTCCGCGCATACCGGGAGCAGAAGGCGATCGCGCTCGCATCCGAGGCCAAGCTGAGCGTGCTCGAGGGGCTCTTGCGCCAGCACGCGCACGATCGGGTGATCATCTTCACCAGCGACAACGACACCGCGTACCGCGTCTCGCGGATGTTCCTGCTGCCCACGCTGACGCACCAGACCGACATCAAGGAGCGCAAGGAGCTCCTCGCGCGCTTTCGCGACGGGACGTATCCCGCACTGGTGACCTCGCGCGTGCTCAACGAAGGCGTGGACGTGCCCGAAGCGAATGTCGCCGTGGTGCTCTCGGGCTCGGGCAGCGTGCGCGAGCACGTGCAGCGCCTGGGCCGCATCCTGCGTCGGCGCGAGGGCAAGCGCGCGACGCTCTATGAAGTGGTGACATCGGGGACCGGCGAAGAAGCGACGAGCTCCCGGCGCCGGGAGCACGAGGCGTATCGATAGCGCCCTTCGCGGAAGTTGCGCCCCCAGAGTCGTCCGGGCTACACCGCCCCGAAACGCACCTTTCGGGGACCCTTCCATGCGCCACCTGAACCGCCTCGCCTGCGCCGCTGCGCTGGCCTTCGCCGCCGGCTGCTCTTCGGGCGGCAAGTCCAGCTCCAGCTCGAGCAGCAGCGGCACGTCGACGACCACGACCACCGTCTCCAGCGCGTCGTCGTCGAGCAGCTCGACCACCTCGTCGAGCTCCAGCAGCAGCGGCTCGACCACGGCGTCGAGCAGCAGCTCTACGTCGAGCAGCAGCGGGTCGTCGACGGCGACCAGCACCTCGTCGAGCAGCAGCGCCTCGTCGAGCACGGGATCGACCGGGACCTCGTCGTCGAGCACCGGTTCGAGCGGCTCCAGCGGCGGCACCACCAGTGGCCCGCTCACCTTCCCGGAGTTCTGCGCCCAGGCGCAGACGACCGCGTGCAGCCGGCTCCAGGGCTGCGGAGTGCTGGACCCGACCTCGACCAACTGCGCGGAGGTGGGTACCTATGACGTCTTCGGCTGCAACGGGGACACGGGCGCGCGCATCGCCAGCGGCCTCGACACCTTCGACGATGTGGCCGGCCAGGCCTGCCTCACCGCGCTCGCGGGCACCGGCTGCGACGCTGCCACGCTGACCGCGGTGTCCGCGGCGTGCACCCGGCTGCGCAAGGCCAACGTTCAGGTTGGCGGCTACTGCATCGACGACAGCGACTGCGTGTTCCCCGATGCAGGCCCGTACGCCTTCTTCAACAGCTCGGCCACGCCCACCTGCCAGGTCACCAACGCCGACGTGGCCTGCGGCGGCACCTGCATCTACGGCGTGCAGCCGGGCGACCTCTGCTCGATCTGGCAGCCGGGCATGGGCTGCGTGGGCGGCGACTGCGTGCTCACCGCGCCCAGCGACGGCGGCTCCTCGGCCTGGACCTGCATCGGCTACGTGGAGACCGCCGGCGCCGACTGCACGCCCGGCACCCTCGACTGCGATCCTTCGCTCTTCTACTGCTCCACGCCGACCGACGGCGGCGGCACGGTGGGCGCGTGCTTGCCCCTGGTGGCCGATGGCGGCGCGTGCAACACCTACGACGTCAGCTCGGGGCTAAGCACGCCCTGCGGCGCGAACGAGTTCTGTCAGAGCGTCGACGGCGGCAACAGCACCTGCGTCCCGGCGGGCAAGCCGGGCGACGTCTGCGACACGGCGCAGCTCCTCCCGTGCGGCGCGTTCCAGGGTTGCAACCCGATCTCCCTCGTCGATGGTGGCGTGATCACCGCGTGCACCGGCATCCAGGTCAACCTGGGCGGTCGCTGCAGCCCGCAGCTCGGCGTCAATTGCGAAGGGCAGATGACCTGCACCGACGCCCTGGACGGCATCTGCAAGCTGCCGGGCCTGGAGGGCGACGCGTGCGGCGCGAGCGGTCCGGGCTGCTTCTGGAACTTCATCTGCGCGCCCGGCAGCGACGGCGGCAACGTCTGTCAGTCGCTCCCCACGCAAGGCCAGCCCTGCAACGCCAACAACGCCTGCGCCCCGCTCCTGGTGTGCGCCGCCGGTGGCGACGGTGGCACGGTCTGCGTCTCCCAGGAGTTGATCGGCCAATCCTGCGATCTGAACACGTACATGCCCTGCGGCGACGGCTACTGCGCGGAGTTCACCGATGGCGGCGCCGCGTGCATGCCGCTGATTCCCCTGGGGCAGCCGTGTGACGTGAACCAGTCCAACAACCCGTGCGCCTCCAACGGCTTCTGCTCGACCACCTGGTACCAGAGCGACGGCGGCGCGCTCTGCACGGGCTTCTGCCAGCAGCCCACATGACATGCTGACGGCGGATCTGCTGCGCGCGCGGCGTCGCGGCGATGAAGTTCGGCCACTCTGGGTCGACGCGGAGAGCCCCGCGGAGCAGGCGCGCGCGCAGGCCCTCGTGTCGCTGTTTCAAGCGCATGTGGGCCAGTCGCGCGGCGCGCTCGACGACGCCATCGCTGACCTCGTCGGCGAGGACACCGACTACCTGCTCCACCGCGGGCTGGCGAAGCTGCTCTTCGATCGCAGCGAGTTCGAGACGCAGTCGTCGCTGGATCCGGTTGAGCTGCGCCGGCGCGTCTTCGAGCGCGCGCGGGCGCACCACCCGGTGGCGCAGCACGCGGGCGATCCGCTGCATCCGACGACGCGCGCGCAGGTGCTGGCCGACGTGGCCGCCGAGCTGAAGCTGGACGCCTCGGATGTCGAGCGCGCGCTCTACGCCGACCTCGATCGGGAGCAGGTGCTCCAGACCTTCGAGCCCATCGACGCGAAGGCGCTCCTGCAGCGCTACGACGTGGCGCTCGCGCAGGCCATGCTGCTGCGCGCGAGCTCGGTGACCATCACCATCGCTCCAGGCGATCCCAAGCGCTACCGGCAGCTCTTTCGCTTCATCAAGTTCTACGGGCTCATCCACACGGCGACGGGCGATCGTCGGCGCGGCTACGAGGTCACGCTCGACGGGCCAATGAGCCTGTTCCAGCTCACGAGCAAGTACGGCCTCAAGCTCGCCGAGTTCTTGCCGGCGCTGCTGCTCTGTGAAGGCTGGACGCTCCGCGCGCGCGTGCTCTGGGGCAAGGAGCGGCGTCAGGCGAACTTCGAGCTCACCCCCGCGGCGGGGCTGCGCTCGCACTATCCGGATCGCGGCGTGTACGTGACCGAAGAGGAGCGCGGGCTCGTCGAGCGCTTCGAGGCGCTGGAGTCGCCGTGGAAGATCGATCGGCGAACGGAGCTCGTGGATCTCGATGGCCAGGGCGTGCTGGTGCCGGATCTCGTCTTCAAGAATCGGGACGACGGCCGCGAGGCGCTGCTGGAGCTGGTCGGCTTCTGGCGAAAGGGCTACCTGGCGTCGCGGCTGGAGTTGTTGCGCGCGCACGGGCCGAAGAACCTGGTGCTCGCGGTGTCGAAGAAGCTCGCGGGCACGCGCGAGAAGCTCGGCGAGCTGCCCGGTGAGGTCGTCCTCTTCAGCGACGTGATCCGAGCCAAACAGGTGCTCGAGGCCGTCGAGCGCGTGGCCGTGCGGCCATAACCGTTCGGTTAATGCTTCGCCCTCTGCTGCTTGGCGATCTCGGCAGCGACGGTCTTCATCGCGTCGATGGGCCGCCGATCACCGGGCATCAGCTTCGACGCCTGGCGGTAGCTCGCGTCCGCGCGGTCGAGCCGGCCCGCCCAGTGGTGGATGTCGGCCATCACCAGCAACGTCTCGCCGTTCGCGGGCTCGATGCGCAGGGCCTCGTCGAGCTCGACCAGCGCTTGCTTCTCGCCGCCGCGCGGGTCGGCGAGGAAGCGCGCGTGCGCCAGCTTCACCTTGTACAGCACCTTGCGCGGATCGCACGCGGCCGCGAACTCCAGGAACTCGATGGCCGCGCGGTGATCGCCCGAGTTGATGCGCTTCATGCCCTCTTCGAACTGGCGCGGGCCGTCGAGCATGTCGGTCTTGATGCTGAAGTCTGTGCTGCGCTTGCGCGCCTGGATCTCCTTCGCCGACGCACGCCGCTTGAGGATCGCCGACTTCTGCTCGGGATCCATGAGCGCCACGTACGCGCGCGCGCCCGCGAGGAAGAGATCGCGCGCCTTCTCCTGCAGCGCCGCGAGTTCTCCGTCCTTGAAGCGCCAGGGCGCGAACCGCTCGCTCCACATCATGAACGCCTCGCGCACCTCGGCGCTCGACGACTGCTCGTGCAACTCGAAGAGCTCGAGCGCGTCGCGCGTGCGGTAGCTCAGGTAGGCCGCCGTCACGTCATTGCGGAGCTTCTCCATCTCGTCGGCGCTCGGCGCGCGCGAGGTGACAGCCGCCGACGAGGCTGGCGCAGCCGCTGGCGCAGCCGCGGGCGCAGCCACCGGCGCAGCGACAGGCGCCGGCGCGGGCTTCTCCTCGGGCACCTGGCTCGCCGCGGCCACGTAGCCCAGCACGTGCAGCGCGTAGAGCTTGCGGAGCAATTCCTCCGGACTGAGGTCGAGCAGCGCCACGAGCAGGTCCAGCTTGGGGCGCTTCTTCAGCTCTTGCATGATCCGCGCGTCCTTCGCGGGCAGCTTGAGCGCGGTCAGCGGGTGCGGCGGCTTGGGAACGAGCGCGAGCGCCACGCTCGACAGCTCGCGCGTGCGGAGCTCAGCCTCCGCGAGCGGCGAGAACGTCGACGCGCCGGTGAACACCAGCTGCGGCAGGTTCACGCGCAGGGGCTGCTTCACCTCGGGCGCCTCGGGCAGGACCTTGAAGCTCGCGTTGGCCCACGTGTCGCAGAAGCAGTCGAGCAGCTTGTGCGCGAGGTTCTGCTGCAGCAGCTTGAAGAGCTCGAACGGCTGGATGAGCTGCAGCCGAAGCAGCGTCTGCTCGATGCGCTCGTCGGTGATGACCGATTCGTTCAGCGCCTTTTGATACGAGGCCTCGTCGAGCTTGCCCTTCTCCACGAGGAAGCGGCCGGGTGTCTCGTGGAGCAGGTTCGACTCGCAGTCCACGGGCAGGCCGTCCTCGAGCGCGATGCGCTTCACGAACTGACGCGCCTTGAGCTCGATCGTCGCGGTCCGCTCGGCGGCGAAGAGCGCCTGGAGCAGCACGGGAAACGGCGTCTGCGCGAGGCTGCCCTGGTGCGCCTTGCCGAGCTCCTGCAGTTCCTTGTTGTCGATCATGGCTGGACCTCGACGAGCGCGCCGGCGACCCACGTCGGATCCGGGGCGCCGAGCACGTCGCCGTAGGGCACGAGCTCACACGCGTGGATCGTGTACCGCGAGAACGGCCGCAACTCCATCAGCACCGGGCCGACGTCGCGGAAGTCGCTGCGCTCGGCGAGCGTGTGGGCCTGGAAGTCGGCGTAGCGGCGCTCGCTCAGGAGTTGGAAGCTCTTCTCAATCGACGCCCGCGCCTTAACGACTGTGTCATGGGATTCGCGCGGCATGCAGCGGTCGACCGGCGTCTCGTAGCCGCGGCCGTGGTGGATGGGATCGGTGGTCGCGACCACGGGCATGCGGTCCCGCTCGCGCCCCAAAGCCATGCCGGTGAACCCGAAGTCGGCGTTCTCCGCCACGTCGAGAAACCCGACCGGATCGTCGCCGACGAGAAACGGGTACCACTTCATGACCTTCGGAGCCGGACGACCAGAGCGAGCGGCCGCGCGCTCGAGCAGCGCTTCGAAGCCATCGAGCGAGAACTCTTCGACCCAGTGGCGACCCGACGCATATGGCCCATGCATTCGCCGCAAAGCCTTCCGTGCGGTGGCATCCCCAGCACGCGCTGCTTCGACCTGCTCCCGATCCTGTTCTCGAGCCCCGTGCAACACACCGAGCGCACGAACCGTGGGCGCGCCGCTCTCGACGACGGCGCGCGCCACCGCAGCCACGAGCTCGCCCGTGTGCGACAGCCGCGTGTGCGGAAAGACGAGCGCGCCGTTCTCCGGCAGCTTCACCTTCGGCGCCTTCTCGAAGAGCGCGTCCAGGCCGCGCTCGCCCAGCGCGATGCGCTCGTTGGCGTAGAAGGCCTTCCACTGCTTCGCCGTCAGCGTGGGCACAACCAGAGCCTACCGCGTATCATGCCGGCGCCATGGCCAAGAAGAAGCACAAGGGTGGGAGTAAGGACGAACTGCAGAAGCTCGTCGAGCGCGACCTCACCGCGCTCGCCCGCGACGGCAAGCTCGGCGCCGCGCACGGCCTGGACCAGGCGTGCGCCGAAGTCGTCGCGCTGCTCGAGCAGAACCGCAAGGCGCCGCTCCTCGCCGGCGATCCCGGCGTGGGCAAGAGCGCCATCGTCACCGAGATCGCGCGCCGCATCGCGACAGGCATGGTGGGCGAGAAGCTCGCCAAGGCGCGCATCCTCGAGGTGCCTGTGGCCGGCATCTTCGCGCGCACCGCGAACCCCAAGCAGGCCGCGGAGCTCTTCGAAGAGCTCTTCGAGCACTTCGCTGAAGTGCCCGACACCATCGTCTACATCCGCGACATCGCGCTCATTCAGGGCACCACCCTCGCGCCCGTGCTCATTCGCACGCTGCGCACGGGCCGGCTGCGCTTCGTCTTCGAGGCCGAGCTGCGCCACGCGCAAAATCTCTTGCGCAGCGACGAGACGCTCGCCGAGCGCGCGCACCTCTTGATGGTCTCGGAGCCGAGCCTGGAGCGCTCGCGGTGGATCCTGGGACGCGTGGCCGAGGAGCTCGAGGGCGAGCTCGACATCGCCATCGACCCCACCGCGTGCGACATGGCGCTGCGGCTCTCTGCGCGCTTCCTGCTCGCGCGACGCTTGCCGCGCAAGGCGCTCGAGCTCTTGCGCGAGGCCGCGAGCGAGGCGGCCGGTGCGAGCCGCGAGCGCCTCGGCCCCGAGGACGTGCTCTCGCGCTTCTGCACGGCCACGCGCCTGCCCCGCTTCGTGGTCGACGACGGCATCCCGCTCGATCTCGCGGAGACGGAGCGCTTCTTCGGCGAGCGCATCCTCGGCCAGGGCGACGCGGTGAGCGCGGTGCTGCGCTCGGTGGCGCTGCTCAAGGCGGGCCTGAACGATCCGCGTCGGCCGCTGGGCGCGTTCCTGTTCGCCGGTCCCACCGGCGTGGGCAAGACGCACCTCGCGAAGCTGCTCGCCGAGTACCTCTTCGGCGCGGCGGATCGTCTGGTGCGGCTGAACATGGCCGACTACCCGGACAACGGCGACGAGACCGGCATCTTCGGCTACCAGTGGGGCAACACGCTCGACCAGAAGCGCGGCGAGCTCACGCGCCTGCTCGACGGCAAGGCGTTCGCGGTGCTGCTCCTCGACGAGTTCGAGAAGGCCTCCAGCGCCTGCCACGACCGCTTCCTGCAGCTCTTCGACGAAGGCCGCTTCATCAACGCCGCCGGCGAGACCGTGCCCTGCAACAACGTGCTCATCGTGGCCACGAGCAACGTGGGCGCCGACGTGTACCGCGAGCCCCCCATCGGCTTCTCCGGCACCCGCACGCGGAGTGAAATCATCTCCGAGGTCGATCGCCGCATCGCCGAGGCGTTCCGCGCCGAGTTCCTCAACCGCTTCGACGCCATCTGTCACTTCCACCCGCTGGGCAAGGTGGAGATCCGAAAGATCGCCCAGCGTGAGGTCGGTCGCGTGCTCGAACGCGAGGGCATCCGCGCGCGCGGGCTCGACGTGGAGGTCGCGCCCGCGGTCATCGACCTGCTCGTGGAGCGCGGCTACTCGCCCTCCTTCGGCGCGCGCTTCCTGCAGCGCGAGATCGAGAAGACGCTCACCAGCGCGCTGGCCGTGGAGATCGCGCGCAAGCCGCTGCCCGCAGGCACGCACGTGACCGTGGTCGCGCGGACCGCTGGACGCGTCGTCGCGCACGTGGAGTCGCGGGCCACGCCGGCTCCGGCCACCGCAAAGGTGTCGCTGCCTGCGGCGGGCGCGGCCGTGTCGCGGCGGCGCCTCTCGCGCGATGAGCTCGTGGGTCAGTCGCGCGGCTTGCTGCGTCGCGCGGAGACGCTCGCTGTCGCCGCGGGCAAGGCCGAGCTCGAGTCGCGGCGCTCGCAGCTGTTGGCGGAGTCGCAGGCGCCCGGCTTCTGGGACGACCCGGATAGTGCGGCCGAGACGCTGCGTCGCTTCCGCGCCGTCGAGGCGCAGCTGGCGGATCTCGATCGTCTGGTGAAGTCGTGCCAGTTCGCGCAGCGGCGCGCGCTCGAGGCCAAGACCGAGGCCCAGCTCGCGGCGGCCGGACGCGCCGTGGAAGAGGCCGCGCGCGAGGTGCAGCTCACCGAGGCGCGCACGGCTGCGGGGAGCACGGGCGAGGTCGACGAGGCCATGGTCGAGGTGGTCGCCGCCGGTGACACCACCGCGCACGGCGCGTGGGTCGCCGAGCTGGTGCACATGTACCTCTCGTGGGGCGAGCGGCGCGGCTATGACGCGCGCGCCGTCGCCGAGGGCACGGGCCCCGTGAGCGCCATCTTGCGCGTGAGCGGCCCGGGCGTGCTGGGCTTCCTCGCGGGTGAGGCGGGCCTGCACCGCCGCATCGACGAAGAGAGCCGGCTGGGCGCGTTCGTGCGCGTGCACCGGGCGACGTCGAGCGCGCCCGAGGGCATGGAGATCGACGTGCGAGAGGTGAAGCGTCGCCCGGGCACGTTCGTGGAGCGCGTGGGTTGTGAAGGCGTGGTGCGCGACGAGCGTCGCGGACGCGCGGTCTCACTCGCGGGCGGCGAGGGCACGGACGCACTTGCTGCCGTCGGCGGCACGATGCTCGCGGCGGACGCGATGCCGGATCATGAAGCGCGGCGCTACCACCTCGGTCGCGGTGCGCGAGTGGAAGATCCGCGCACCGGTGCGGGCACGCCGCGCTGGAAGGACGTGCTCCGCGGAGAGCTCGATCTCTTCATCGCCGCGTGGCTCGCGCGGCCGCCGGCGGGTGATGGCGCGGCGACATTGCACGAGATCGCGTAGCGGCTACCGCTTTGCGGTCTTCGCGTTCTTCACCGTCGCCGGCCCGAAGATGATGGCCGCGTCGAGCCGCGCGTTCGCCTTCTGCACATCCGCGCGGAACGCCGGGTAGTCACTCGCAGGCAACACGATGCAGGTGCGCTCGAACTCGTCGTGCACGGTCAGGTCGCGCCCGGCCACCTTCACCGTGCGCTTCACGTGGAAGCAGGCGGTCTTGATGTCCGTCTCGGGCGGCGGGTCGATGAGCTGCATGCCCTCGGGCACGCGCGCGTGTAGGTCCAGCGTCTGCGAGTACGGCGCGCGCATGTCCATCGCCGACTCGCGCTTATCCAGGCTCACCTGCTCCGAGAGGATGAACGTCGGCGGCAAGCGGAAGCGGAAGTGATCGCCCTCGGGCTGCAGCGTGTTCGACGCGTCCATCTCCAGCTTGAGCACCACCGGGTGGCTGAAGTCCTCGTGGTCCGGCGCTTCGCCGTGCAGCAGCGTCGCGCGCGGGAAGAAGTGGTTGGTCACCAGCGCGTAGATCTGCTGCGCGCGGTGCTCGTTGCGGAGCGCGATGCGAAGCGACGACGCTGGGCTGCCGCGCAAGCTGAGCTCGTCGGTGGCGAGCGCCTTCTGCGGCGACTGGATGTCGATGTCGATCTTGTGGCCCTCGTGCTGGAACTCCGGGCCCTGATACGGGATCTGCACGAAGCTCCAGCTCCCGGTCTTCGGGTCGAGCACCAGGCCTTGGGAGCCCTGGTCGTCCTCGCGCAGGTTGCCGAGATCGAGCGCGTCCACGGTCGGGTCCATGAAGAAGCCCTTCTCGAAGCCGTCCTGCTTGGGCACGTAGACGATGGCGTGGTCGAAGTCGGGGAACGGCGTCTTGCGGTCGGGGTGGCCCACCGCGTGCGTGCCGAGCACGGTGAACTCGAGGCTCAGGCCTGCACTGCGCGCGAGCGCGATGAGCAGCGTCGCCTTGTCCTTGCAGTCGCCATACTTGCGCTCGAGCACCACCGCGCTCGGGTGCGGCTGCCAGCCGGCGATGATGGTCTCGTACTCCTGCTGGTAGCGGATCTCCTGGGCCACGTAGCGGAAGAGGCGGTCCAGCTTCTCCTGCGGCGTCTTGGCGCCCTCGGTGAGCTTCTTGGCGAGCGCGTCGAGCTTGGGGTCTTCCGGGAACGACTCGAGCAGCAGCGCCTTCTCCCAGCTCACGAAGTTGTCCCAGCCCGGGAAGGTGGAGAGCCGCACGCGGGGCAGCACGTCGGCATAGGGCGGCATGCTCGGCTCTGCGGGCACCGCGGCCACGTCGTTGCGCGTGAAGGTGCGCACGTCCCAGTTGCCGGCCTGCGCCGTATCCGCTTTCACCACCGGCGGCGCCTCGACGGCCACCTGCCGGCCGTGCTCGGTGAGCACCAGCCAGCGAATGCGATCGATGTGCCAGTTGATGTACGCGAAGTTCTCCCACTGGAAGTACTGGCCGTCGGCCACGCCCTCGCCGCGGCGGCCGTAGCTCAGGTACTGCAGCACCACGATGGAGCCGACCTCGAGCGAGCGGAAGCGGACCTCCGTCGACTTCACGCTGGAGGCCTCGGTGCGCTCGCCATCCGGCGAGATGGCGAAGGCCTTGAGCACGCGATTCTGCGCCTTGCCCTCGAGCGTGATGTGCACCAGCGCGTCGCGGCCTTGCTGATTGAGCGCGCGAGCGATCTCGGTGTGCATCGTCTTGGTGCTGCCGTCGGCGTTCACCAGGGTGACGGTGTCCTCGAGGATCGCCTCCACCTGCGCGGCGGAGTCCTTGGTGGGCGCGGGCGGATGCGCGAGCAGCGACGCGAGCGCCTCGTCGGTGAGCTCATAGGGCGTGAGCGCGTCGGCCTCGGGCGGGTGCAGGTGATCGAGCCGCTCGGTGACCCAGGCGTCGTTCGGGTCGCGCTCGCGGGCCTTCTCGAGGAAGGCGATCGCGTTCGCCTTGTCGCCGCGGGCCTCGGCGAGGTTCGAGCGCCGCACCAGCACGCGCGCGGAGTCGGGCTGCTGCTCCTGGAGCGCCGCCAGGAGCTTGTCGGCGCCCTCGGGGTTGCCCGCGAGGCGCTCGATCTCCGCGCGCACGAGCTGGTCATCCACGTTCGACGGCGCCAGGTGCGCCAGGCGCGTCGCGTAGTCGCGCGCCTCATCGAAGTCCTCGCGGCGGAGGGCGTCGTCGCGCAGGACGCGGATGTCGTAGACGTGCCCCGGCAACATCGCCAGCACCTGCTTGCGCAGCGCCACGCCGTCCGCGCGGAAGCCGAGCTCTTCACGTGTGGTGGCGAGCTCCTCGAGAATCACGTCGGCGTCGGGCCAGCGCGCGAGCGCCACGCGCAGCCGCGCCTCGCGATCGTGCTGCCAGCCGCGCGCGTGCAAGAGGCGCGAGAGCTGCAAGTAGCCCATTCGCGCGCCGGGCTGGGCCACGAGCGCCGCTTCGATGTCGCGCTGGGCCTGGTCCTTCAAGTCCTTGTGCTCGTAGATGTGCGCGCGCGCGAGCTGAAAGCCGGGGAACGGCTTGGGCTGGTGCTCGATGCCTTCGGTCAAGAGCCCCAGCGCGCGCTCGACCTTGTCGTCGGCATACGCGGCCTCTGCGGCGTGGAAGCGGATCATCGTGGCGGTCGGGTGCTCGGCCTGGAGCGCGGAGAAGCGCTGACCGGCGGAGGCAGCGTGTCCCGTCAGCGATGCTTCACGCGCGGCCAGGAAGCGGCCGGCGAGCGTGGTCGGCGCTTCGACGCTCGGCGGCGCGAGCGGAACGCCCTTCGGCGTCTGCTGGGGCTCGTGCGAATACGTCAGGCCCGCGAGCGGCACGCCCTTGGCGTCCGTGAAGCGCATGCCCACGTACCAGCGCTCCGTGCGCACCGCCGACTTCACCAGCAGCTTGTTCCAGCCCGCGTGCAGCGTGCCCTGCCCGACGACGTTGTCGATGGCGCCGCTGCGCACGTGCGGATCACTCACCAACGGTGCGTCGTTGAGCCACGCGGCGATGGGCGCGCCCGAGGTGAAGCGCACCTGCGCCAGCGTGTCCGCGTCGGCGTGGACCCAGGTGACGAGGTAGGCCACCACCTGCGCGCTGGGTGAGACGAACTCGCCGGGGCTGACCACGCCGTCGCGCTCGGTGTCGGCGACCTTTCGCCAGCGCACCGGCCGCAGCTTGCCAGGCATCTCTGCGTTGAGATCGATGCCCTGCTCCGGCGGATACGGCGTGGCGAAGCCCTTGCCCTCTTCGTTCTCGAACGGCCCCACGATGAGCAGGTCGCGCACCATGCCCATGGGCTCGGCGGCGTGCCGCGCGCCGTCGACGTCGCCCTCGGCGCCGAGCGCGTAGACGAGGTCGTTGGCCGCGAGCGCGCGCACCTCGGGGTCGGGATGGTTGGCCGAGAGCTCGCTGAAAAGATCGAGCAGCGCGTGGTGCTGGTCGCCGGTGGAGTCGAGGTGCGCCCACTCGCGGAGCGCGAGCGCGGCCTGCGGATTGTTTCGATCGGCAGCCGCGCGCAGGAAGTGCTCCCACGCCGCGTCGTCGTCGGCGCGGAGCTCGGCCCAGTAGCCCGCCCAGAGGTGCGCCTGGCCGCAATCGGGGTTCGCGGCGAGCACGCCAACGAGCTGCTTGCCGAACGCGTCGGGAGCGAGGTCCTTGCTGAGCAGGTCTTCGGCGAGCGCGTCCACCTCGGGGCCGCACTTGCCATCGACGAGGTGGATGGCCGTCGTCGAAGCGGTGCCGTGCGGAACGGTGGCACAGCCCAGCGCTGCGAGCGCGAGCAGCGGGAGAGCGCGGTTCATGAAATTTCCCTCGTTTGATGCCGAAAAATCCCTCGTCGCCAAGCCGTCTCCTCCGCGTGCCGCGGAGGCGGAAGCTCACCGGATGGGATTTTTCGGCAGAACATCAGTCGAAGATGCCCTTCACCACCGAGCGCACGAGCGCATCGCCCGGCGTGGTCTGCTCGGCGCTGCCCGCTTGCGGCGGGTGATAGCTCATGGACTGGATGCCCACGCGCCCCGGGCCGGTGAAGCGGTTGATGGTGAAGCTCACGCCGCCGAAGAAGCCGGTGGAGAGGTTGGTAAGGACGGTGTCGATCTTCACGCTCGCGTCCTTCCAGAGGAACGCGCCCGGCTCGATGTCCAGGCTCTCGCCCGCGCGCAGCTCCTTGGTGAAGACGTTCCCGTAGCCGTGAAGAAGCAAGAGCCCTTCGCCGCCCTGCACCTTGAAGCTGTCGATGAAGAAGCCGGTGCCGCCGAAGAGGATGTTGGCCACGCCCTTCACGCGGAAGTAGTCGTAGTCCACGTGGCCGCTGGCGAGCAGGAACTGGTGCTCGCGCACGTGCACCTCTTCGCCGGCGCGCAGCAGGATGGGCACGATCTGTCCGGGCGCGTCGCGCGAGAAGGCGATGTTTCCGGAGCCCTGCGTCTCGGTGACGAAGATCTGCAAGCCGGCGAAGAAGCGCTTCACCGCGCCCTTCAGCGAGCGGGTGACGATGTTCACCTGGGGCTGCTTCCAGAGCAGCGTGTGGTGCTCGAAGTAGACGTTGTCGCGGCCGCCGAGGATCACGTCGACCACGGGCACCAGCTCGCCTTCGATCTTCACGGTCACGTCGCCGGCGCGGAAGACCTTGCCGGCCTCGGGCTCCTGCTCGTGCGGCTCCACGTAGCCCGGGGCGGCGGTGCGCGCGGCAGGCGCGGCAGCGAGTCGGAAACCGCAGCTCACACAGAAGGCGGAGCCGTGATCCATCGGCTGGCCGCAGCGGGGGCACTTCATGACGCACCTCTCGAGGGGACGGCCGCCAGCATGCCTGGACTGCGGCCCTCTGGCGACCACGGTGCGCAGGAGAACGGCCAGTCGAGCGGGATATTTCGATGGAGCCGTCCCACGTTCCGTGCCAGGTGAATCTCGCAGCGCGAGTCAGTGTGCAGTCTTCTTGCGCTTGCTCTTGCGCCTTGGCGGCGCCTCGTCGGACTTCTCGTGAAACACCTTGTAGAGAGTGTGTATGACCGTCTCCAGATCTCCGGATTCAAACTGGGTATTGACAAACTCCTTCACCCCGAGCGGACCGGTGATGTGCACGCCCATTCGCCGAGCCGTCTCGACCAGAAGCGCGTAGCTCGGATTGTTCCACTCCGCGTGGAGCACATTCGCCAGCGCCAGCTCCACGTCGGGATGCAGCATCGCCAGGCACGTGTCGGCGGGCTCGAAGCCATGCTCCTCCTTCGCCCAGCGGTAGAAGTCCCGCAGCTCGTTCACCAGGGCGGCGGCGTGGGCCGGCTCGCATGAGAGCTGGTTGGGAACGATCTCGAAGACGAGGTAGCGAAGCGCGGCCGCTTCGATCATGCCCAGGGGAAGCCCCGTGAACGTCCGCGCGTGTTGAAGGATGGTGCGGATCCATCGGCCATCTCTGGGCACGGCGCGCTTCCTGGAGCTCTCGACAAAGCGACGGACCACCTCGTCATTGAAGGCCGTCACCCACTCGGAGCGGAGCCGATTTCCTTCGCCCCAACGCGCAGCACGAAGATCGAAAGTGCCGTCGACGGCCTCGACGGTCTTCGGCCGGGTGCACGGCCGCAGGCGAACCTCGACCTTGGAGTCTTCAACCGCGATCACCACGGTGCGATCGATGTCTTCGCCATCCAGGTTTGGCTCCCGGCGTGCGCGGAGCTCTTTGGCGAGCTCGGTCAGGGCACGTGCCGTCGCTTCGAGGATCATCAATTCATGGTTCGTGATGGCGTCGTGGCCGTCCGACAGCGCCACCGGGCTGGGCAGCTTCTTCAGGCCGTGAATGGCAAGGCGCTCCTTCCCGTTGAGCGAACGATGCCTGCTGGTGACCCGGCGAGCCGGCTCGGGATTGAACGCCAGGTGCCGTGGGATCGCCGTGGAGGTGCGGCCTTCGGCCAGTTCCTGGACCCCGGTGCGGAACAACTCGTAGTCGCTGCGGCGGTTGAAGACCGTGACGATGTCGTCTCCTTTCGCTCTCTGAAGGAAGATGGCGAAGGCCTCCACGCCGAGGGCGGGAATCCACATCTCGATGAGCGGCGCTACGCCCTCGATGGCCTCACACGCGCGCGCCTGGAGCATCTCTGCCGCGGCAATGATGGCTCCCAGCATGCGCTCCTCGTCGAGCGCGAGGTGTGTCGGTTCCCTGCGCTTGCCAACCATGGAATCCCCCTTCGTCAAACCGGCTAGCTTGGGTCCGCGAGCTCCACACTATGGCGCTCGAATCATCGAGTCCGGCGGACTCCAGGTCCTGCTCGATTTCCCCGTGACATACTCGAGCTTGTGACCGGGCAGCCACTTGGCCTGGAAGTCACCCGTCTGCGTGGTGACTTCGACAGGCGCTCCGCCATGGATGCTTTGAACGATAAGGTCATTCGAAGGGTCCGAATCCTCCGCTCAACTCATCGAATGAAAGCCCCGTCCACTCGCTCAAATGCCCCGATGACTCGAAGCCCTCTCCTCGGGTTTTCGAATGAACGCCCCGTTCATTCGATCGAACAACCCGATGATTCGAAGCCCTGCCCGGAGGTTTCCGAATGAAAGCTTCGTTCATTCCCTCCGTCACGCCGACGTCTTGCTTCCTCCACCCGCCGGCTTCCTGAGGCCATTTGCGGCCTCCGATGGCACACCGGGTCCGCCGCTTACTCCCAATCGGGGCCCCACTTGTCGCGCACCACTCACACTCCGTGTGAACCCCGTTTTGCAGCGGCTGCCGAAGACGGTGACGAAGCCGTCTCCTTTCGCTTTGTGAAGAAGGATGGCGAAGGACTCCGCGCCGAGGGCGGGAATCCATGTCCTCACACGCGCGCGCCTGGAGCCTCGCGCTGCGCTCCTCGGAGGCGATCTACTTCGGCTTGCCCACGACGGCCGTATCGAGCCCGCGCTTCTCGAGCAGCGGCTTCACCGACGGCTCTCGGCCGCGGAACTTCACAAAGAGGTCGTGCGTATCCACGGTATTGCCGCGCGAGAGGATCTCCTCCCGGAAGATCTTGCCGTTCTCCGCTGTGAGCCCGCCGTGCTCGACGAACCACGCGTACGCATCCGACGCGAGCACCGCCGTCCACGCGTACGCGTAGTAGCCCGCCGCATAGCCGCCGTCCCAGATGTGCGAGAAATAGGTCGTGTGATAGCGGGGCGCGACGGTCGGGAGATCGACCCCGTGCTTGTGCAGCGCGGCCGGCTCGAACTTCTCCACATCCTGCAGCTCGGCCGACGCGGGCAGCGCGTGCCACTCCAGATCGAGCAGCGCGCTCTCCGTGGCCTCGAGCGTCTCGAAGCCTTCGTTGAAGGTCGACGCCTTGCGGATCTTCGCCACCAGATCCGCCGGCATCGCCGCGCCGGTTTGATAATGCTTTGCATAATTTGCAAAGACGCTCGGCTCGAGCGCCCAGTTCTCGTTGAACTGCGAGGGGAACTCGACGAAGTCGCGCGGCGTGTTGGTGCCCGACATGTACGGGTATTTCACTTGCGAGAAGAGCCCGTGCAGCGCGTGGCCGAACTCGTGGAACATCGTCGTCACCTCGTCGAAGGTCAGCAGCGCGGGCTGACCGGCGGCGGGCTTGGGAATATTGAGCGTGTTGCACACCACCGGCTTCTCGCCCAGCAGGTCGCTCTGGTCGACGAAGCTGTTCATCCACGCGCCGCCGTGCTTGCTCTCGCGCGCGAAGTAATCGGTATAGATGAGTCCGATGGTGCTCCCGTCGGCGTTGAACACTTCCCACACGCGCACGTCGGGCTGAAAGACGGGCAGGTCCGTGCGCTGCTTGAAGGTCACGCCGTAGAGCTTGTTCGCGGCGTAGAACACGCCGTCCTGGAGCACGCGATCGAGCTCGAAGTATTGCCGCACCTGGCTGTTGTCGAGCGCGTACTTCGCCTGGCGGACCTGCTCCGCGTAGTAGGCCCAGTCCCACGGCTGCAGCTTGAAGCCACCCTTCTGGGTGTCGATCACCTGCTGCATCTCGGCGCCCTCGACCTTCGCGCGCGCCACCGCGGCCGTGCCCAGCTGGGTGAGCAGGTTGAGCGCCGCCTCGGGCGTCTTCGCCATCTGATCGTCGAGGGTGTACGCGTCGAAGCTCGGGAAGCCGAGCAGCTTGGCCCGCGTCGCGCGAATCTGCGCGAGGCGCGCGACCAGCTTGGTGACGTCATTCGGACCGCCGGAGTGCCCTCGACGGATCGACGCCTCGAAGATCTTCTCCCGCAGCTCCCGGTTCTTGAGCGACGCGAGCGGCGCCTGGCCCGTGGTGTTCCGGAGCGGGATGACCCACTTGTCCTTGAGCCCGCGCGCCTGGGCGGCGGCGGCAGCGGTGGCGATGTCGGACTCGGACATGCCCTCGAGCTGGTGCACGTCATCGACCACCACGGCGCCCGCGTTCATCTCCTTGATCTGCAGCTCGGAGTACTTCGCGGCGAGCGACGACTCCTCCTCGTTGAGCTTGCGGAGCTGCGCTTGATCGGTCGGCGAGAGCTGCGCGCCGGCGCGGACGAAGTCGAGGTGGTAGCGCTCGAGCAGGCGCAGGTCGACGGCGTCGAGCCCGAGCTTCGCGCGCTGTTGATAGAGCGCATCGACGCGCGCGAAGAGCTTGGCGTCGAGGTGGATGTCGTCGGCGTGCTTCGCGAGCAGCGGCGCGACGTCGTTCTGGATCTTCTGCATGGTCGGGTCGTCCATCGATCCCGACATGGCGCCGAAGATGTAATTCACGCGGCGCAGCAGCTGGCCCGACTTCTCCAGCGCGACGATGGTGTTCTCGAACGTCGGCGGCTCGGCCTGGTTGGCGATCGCTTGCGTCTCGGCGAGCTCTTGCTTCATGCCCTCTTCGAAGGCGGGCATGTAGTGCTCTTCGCGGATCAGATCGAAGCGCGGGGCCTCGAGATAGAGCGTGCTCTTCGTGAGGAGCGGGTTCGACGGTGGCTGCATGGTTTGAACCGACGCCGCGGCGGGCGATCCGGGTGACGGATTCTCCGTCGCGCACCCGCTAATCAAGAAGCCAAACAACAAGCCACGGGAGATGAGGGAAGTTCGCACGCGCGGACCGTACACAACGGGCCCATTCGGGTCTATCCGCGCGGGGAGCCTCGAGCTCAATCTTCGCGGCGGAGCGGCGTCACCTCACTTGTTCATACAAGCCATCACCGGAGCCGGAGAGGACGCCTTCGGTCCAGAAGAGGGCCCCGAAGCTCGGCCCGGTGCCCAGGGCGACGTTGTTCACCGTCCCCAGGCCGGAGCCGTACACCACCACCGGGCCGCCGATGGCGAGCATGGAGCTCACGCTGCTGTTGCTGACCGAGCGCTCGCTCCAGGATAGCAGGCCGCCTGCGACGACCAACGAGACCACCGGGCCGGTCGCGGTGGAGGTGGTGTACAGGGGCGTGATCGCGCCGGTGGGAATGGCCGCGAGCGGAGCGGGGATGGCCGCCGACTTGATGGTCACGCTGTAGTTCGAGCCCGACGCAGGGGTGCTGGTGGCCCAGTAGATCTGCGACCCGTCGGTGGCGATCGCCGTGACGTCCGTCTCGCCCGTGACCAGGACCACGTTGCCGTTGGCCACGCCCACCGGCGCCGCGTTGACGGTGTTCGACGTGCCGTCCACCCAGAACACCGTGCTGGCCGAGGTGGTGGAGTCGATGGCCAGATCGCGCGGGAAGGAGCTCCCCGGGACACCGGTGAAGAGGTCGATGACCGGCGTGTTGTTCCCCGAGGTCGGGATCTGGCTCACCGTCGGTGCTCCGCTTCCGCCGGGCACCGAGCACCAGTAGAGGTTGTTGTCGTCCGCGGCGATCGCCTCACCCTCGCCGCCGTTCCCTCCGCTCAGCGTGGTCACGGTGTACGGCGCGGCGATGAGGACCTTCTCGAGCACGTCGCTGTTCTCGTCGGAGACGTAGACGTAGGTGCTGTCCACGGCCAGGTGGAACGGCCGCACGTTGCCCAGACCGGTGAGCACCGTGTCCGCGGCGCTGGCCAGGTTGTAGACGTGCAGCGCCGTGTCGCCGTCCGAGGCCCAGTACACGTTGGCGCCGATGGGATCGACCGCCAGCGAGTGGAAGGAGCCCAGGTTGTTGCTGTCGGAGGCGAGCTGGGCCGGCGCGCACTGGCCGCTCACGCACGCCGCCGGGCCGCTCACGCCGGTGGGGCACACCCGGCCGCAGCCGCCGCAGTTGTTGGCATCGGTCTGCTCGTCTACGCAGCTGCCGCCACAGGCGCTGAGCCCGGAGCCGCAAGAGCCATGGTCCTGGTTGAGCACGTCGAAGATCTCGGGAGGCGAGAGCACGCGGTCGTAGATGAGCACGTCGTCCAGCGCCCCGGCGAACGGCTCGGCGCCATGGCCGGGCACCGCGTTGCCCAGCACCAGCGTGGTGCCGGAGGTGTTCAGCGCGAGCGAGCCATTCACGTCGGGCATGCCGTCGACGTACTCGGCGACGCTCGCCCCGTCGTAGGTCACGATCACGTTGTGCCACTGGCCGTCGTTGAGCAGCCGCGTCCCGTTCAGGTCCGCGAACTGGCCCACGAAGTACTCGGTGTCGCCGTTCTGGGTGATGAGCTCACCGAACCGCGAGCCGCTCGCACAGCAACCACCCCAGTTCCAGAAGTCGCCCGCGTTGCCGCGGATGCCGTAGTCGGTCGAGGTCTGGATCCACACGGAGACCGTGCGCGGCGCGGTGCCCACCGGAAGCAGCGGGTTGCTCCCCGAGATGGCAGTGGCGCCGTCGCCGGAGCTGCCGGGGCTGAAGAGCGACGCCGCGTTCGCATTGCCGAAGCGGTCGGTGGTGGTGGTCACGTTGCCCGCGGCCGCGAGGTCGTTCCCGTTGCCGGAGAGGTCGACGGTGGTGCGGTACCAGGCCACCAGGCCGCCGGTGGGGATGCCGACGCTGCCCGAGGTGCCGCTGCCCGACAAACCGTTGCTGCCCGACGAACCGGTCGACGCACCGACGCTGCCCGAACCGGACGAGGCGCCGACGCTGCCCGAACCGCTGCCGCTGACGCTTCCCGAACCGCCGCTCCCCGAACCGCTGCCGCTGGTCGAAGAGCTGACGGATGTGCTGCCACTGGTCGAGGAGCTGCTACTGGATGCGCTGCTGCTGGTCGAAGAGCTGCTGCTGGTCGAAGAGCTGTTGCTGGTCGAAGAGCTGTTGCTGCTCGAAGAGCTGCTGCTGGTCGAAGAGCTGCTGGACGTGCCGCCGCTGCTCGAAGAGCTGCTGCTGGTCGAAGAGCTACTGGACGCGCTGCCGCTGGTCGATGAGGACGTGGAGCTCGTGCTGCTCGCGCTGGTGGCGGAGCTGCTGCTGCTCGACGAGCTGGTGGGTCCCGTCGAGGAGGCAGCGGTGGAGCCGGTGGTGGTGTCGATGATGGTGCCGCCGCAGCCCACCGCGAGGAGAGCGCCTGCAAGCAAAGCCAAGATCCGATGCATCAAAGTTGCTCCTCTGCCCGGCAAGACATTCGTCAAACTATTGGCCCTTCGGTGAACCGACGCAATGGAACGAGCCCGCGACCGTGACTGAAGGGATCGATTCGGGGTTGAAGTGAAGGGTCACCCGCGCTGCGCGAGGTCGCTCGTCCGCCCGGGAGCCTGTTTCTCCAGGCGCTTCTCCACGAAGCTCGCCACCGCTGGAGGCACCGCGGTGAAGCGCAGCGTGGCGCTCGCGCCGCCCGCGGTCACCTTGGCGTAGAGGTCGCCCTCCACCAGCTCGTCGGACGGCCCGACGATCCGCATCTTCAAGTTCTTGAACGCCTCGAGCCCGGTCCCATCGCACTCGAGCGTGGCGCCCAATGCCGAGAGCGCCCGGAATCGCCCGGAGAGCTCGGGGCCCTCCTCGTTCTTGCTCTTCATCACCCGGAGCTTCACCTCCACCGGGCTCTCCAGTCCGACGAGCGCCAGGTTCACCTCCTCGAGGAAGAGGTTGTACTCGCCGCCCAGGCCCAGCACCTCGTGCGCCGCGATCGGCTCCGGGAAGCCCTTGGCCACGATCATCTGCTTCTCGCCGAGCTTGAGGTCGGCGCCGGCGAGCTCCAGCGTGCTGGCCGAGATGAGCACCTGCCCGCCCACGGTGTTGGACTCGATCCGTGCGGTGAGGTTCACGTGGCTCCCCACCACGCCGTACTTGATGTGCTTCTGCGAGCCGATGTTGCCGACGATCACCTCGCCGGTGTTGAGTGCAATCCCCATCTCGATCTTGGGCAAGCCCTGGGCCGCGTTGTGCGCGTTGATGTCCTTCATGGCGCGCTGCATGGCCACGGAGCAGGCCACCGCGCGCCGCGCGTCGTCGGGCCGGGCGATGGGCGCGCCGAAGATGACCAGGATGGCGTCGCCGATGAACTCGTCGATGGTGCCGTCGTGCTCGACGATGATGTCCGCCATGGTGCCCAGGTAGTGGTTGAGCACGCCCAGCACCTGCTCCGGCTTGAGCCGCTCGGCCATGGCGGTGAAGCCGCGCAGGTCGGACATCATGATGGTGAGCCGGCGATTCTCGCCGCCCAGGCTCAACCGGGCCGGGTCCTGCAGCATCTGGTCGACCACGGCCGGCGCCAGGTACTTGGAGAACGCCCCCCGGATGAACTTCTTGGAGCGCTCCTCGAGCACGTAGTTGACCGCCAGCGTGGCCACGAACAGGCTCGCCAGCTCGCCGAAGAAGAACACGCTGTTCAAGTTGACCCGGTGGCGCGCGAACAGGAGCCAGCCATCGGCGAGCGCCAGCACCGCGACCACGCCCACGAAGCAGAGCATCGCCGGCAGCGCCTCGAGCCGCCGCAGCGCGAGCGCGAAGGCCAGGGCGCCGAGGGTCATCATCAGCAGCAGGAGCGGCACGCTCCACGCGCCGACGCCGGTGCGCAGGGTCTGGTTGGAGAGGAGGTTCTCCAGCACCGTGGCCTGGCCCTCGACGCCGGGCACGCGCGGGCCGAAGGGGAAGTTGCGCAGGTCGTTCACGCCCTGGGCGCTGAGCCCGATGAAGACGTAGGCGTCCTTGAAGAGCGCGTCGCGCGCGGCGGTCTCGACCTTCGCGTTGCGCACGAACTGGATCTGCGCGTCGTCGCCCAGGAGCTGCATCGCCGGCACCCAGGGGAGCACGCCCTGGTGGTACCCGGGGCCCAGGAAGTTGATGGCCATCGCCCCGCGCGAAGAGACCGGCAGCTCCGGGCTGGTGCGCTCCAGCCCGATCCGCTCGATCCAGCCGTGCGCGTCGAAGCTCAGCGCCAGCTCGTCGCCCAGCCCCACGCGCGCCATCTCCAGCGGCAGCGAGGGGAACACCCGCCCATGCGAGGTCACCGCGAGGAAGGTCTTGCGGGTCACGTCGTCGGCGTCGGGCCAGCCCAGCAGGTACCCGGAGTGCGCGGCCGCCTCGTCGAAGCCGTCGATGTTGGCGATGATGGTGGGCGCGTCGATGAGCCCGGTCTTCGCCTGGTCGAAGGAGCCCTGCACCTTGCCGTAGGCGAACTTCTCGAAGCCCTTGGGCAGGGCCGGCGCCGGACTGCACACATCGGTGGCGGGGATGCACCAGTCGTCGTTCATCCACCCCAGCACCAGCTGATCGCGGTGCAGGGCGATCACCCGCTGCAGCAGGAGGTCGGTCTCGAACCGGGGGATCTGGTCGCCGAGGTCGTGGGCGCGCAGCAGCTCCGCCACCCCGTCGGGCACGCGCACGTCGGGCTCGGAGAAGACGATGTCCAGCCCCACCACCTTGGCCCCGGCGTCGAACGCCGACTGGATGAGGCCGGCCAGGAAGTCGCGGTGCCAGGGCCAGCGCCCCACCTGCTCGATCGCCTCCTCGTCGATGTCCACCATCACGATCTTCGCGCCGGGCTGGCGTGGCCCGCGCAGGCGGAACTTCACGTCGGTGGCCCAGCCCGACATCGGCTGCAGCCTGGGGTAGAGCGCGCGCAGCATGGGGCTCTGCAGGGTGCCGGCCGCGCCCCACTCCACCACCAGGAACAGGAAGGTCCACACCGCGATGATCGGGGCGTGGACGAACCAGACCTCCCTGGGAATGAGCTTGGACCGGGCCATGGCTAGTTCACGAAGACCTCGACCCGCCGGTTCTTCGGCTCGGGGATGCGCCGGTTCCGCACCTTGACCGCCGGTTGCGACGAGCCCCTGCTGCTGGCGCGGATCTTCTCCCGGGGAATCCCCGCGGCCACCAGCCGGTCGACGATGAGCTGCGCCCGGGCCAGGCCGATGCGCACGTTCGCGGCCTCGGAGCCGGTCTCGTCGGTGTGCCCGATGACGTCGATGGTGAAGTCGCGGCGCTGCCCCACCTCGCCCACGATCTGGTCGATGGGGCCGGTGAGGTCGCGGGCGGGCTGGGCCAGCGAGTTGAAGTAGATGACCATCCGCGCGCCCACCGGCCGGGCGGCCATCGCCGGACCGAAGTGCTGCACCACCAGGGCGGGGTCGGTGCGGCTGCGGTCGGCCCTGCCGTCGGAGCCCACCAGCGCGGTGGCGTAGGCGGTGTCGAGGAGGGTCTTGGTGTGGCCGTCGTCGACCTCCACCGCGCCCACGTGGCCGTCCGCGTCGGGCAACACCACCACCCGCTCCACCACGTGCGGGCAGCCGTTCCGCTTCGGGTCCTCGCTGGGATCGCCTGCTCGGTCGGGGCACGCGTCGTGGACGTCGAGGACCCCGTCGCCATCGCGGTCGGCGGGGAACGCCTTGGCCAGCTCGAGGACGGCGCGGTTCACCGCCCAGGCCGGCGAGGGCGACACCGCCTGGGCATGGCCGTCCGCGCTCACCTCCGCGCTGGAGTAGGCCTTGTCGAGCACGGTGACGGTCTTGCCGTCGTTCACCTCCACGCCGCCCACGTGCCCGTTCGCGTCGGGAAGCACCACCACCCGCTCGCTGGCCGCGGGGCAGCCATTGGCCAGCGGATTGCGCGAGGGCACACCAGCGCGGTCGGGGCAGGCGTCGTCCTCGTCCCGGACCCCATCGCCGTCGCGGTCGGCGCTGGGCAGGGTGCGCGCCATCGCGGCGACGGCGTGCTCGATCGAGCGCGGCGAGGTCGGAGGCAGGGCGTGCGCGGCGCCGTCCGCGCCGACCTCCGCCGAGGCGAAGGGCTTGTCCAGCAAGGTCTTCTGCTTGCCGTCGTCGACCTCCACGCCGCCCACGGTGCCGTCCGGGTCGGGCAGGATCACCACCTTCTCCACGGCCTTGGGGCAGCCGTTGCGCACCGGATCCGTCGACGGCAGTCCCGGGCGATCCGGGCAGGCGTCGTCTGCGTCGGCGATGCCGTCGGCGTCGCGATCGGACGGCGGCAGGGATGCGGCGATGGCGCCCACCGAGCCCTCCACCGATTTCGCCGGCGAGGGCGGCACGGCCTGCGCGCGTCCGTCGACGCCCACCTCCGAGCTCATCCAGGGCGCGTCGAGCAGGATCTTCTGCCTGCCGTCGTTGACCTCCACGCCGCCCACGTGGCCGTCGGCGTCGGGCAGCACCACCACCTTCTCCGAAGACGTGGGGCAGCCATTGCGAATGGGATCCGGCGAGGCCGCGCCGGGGCGATCGGGGCAGGCGTCCTGCGCGTCGGGCACGCCGTCGTGGTCGCGGTCCGGAGGCGGGAGCGTGCGCTCCAGCGCCCCCACCGTCGAGGCGACGGCCTGCGGCGAACTCTGCACCGGGCGGAGCACGCCGTCGTCCTTGCTGAGCTCGCTCGAGGCGTAGGCGGTGTCGAGCACGGCCTTCTGCTTGCCGTCGTCGACCTCCACGCCGCCCACGTGGCCATCGGCGTCGGGCACCACCACCACCCGCTCGAAGCTGGAGAGCTGCTCGCGAAGCGGCGCCCAGGCGATGGAGAAGATCACCCGGAAGTCGGGCGGCCCCGGGGTGAGGGCGGCGCCGGCCGCGAGCCCCACCTGCACCGTGTCGAAGGCGAGGTAGTGCGCGCCACCCAGCACCTCCACCGTGGCCCGCGACTGCCCGGCCGGAATGTCGCTGACGGCCACGTCGGTGACAGCCTCGGGACCCACGCTCAAGCGGCCCTCCAGGGCGAGGTAGCTCACCGCGGCGGCGAGCTGGATCTGGGAGCCCACGGTGTTGCCCACGGGCGAGATGGAGCTCGAGAGGTGCGCGGTGGAGCGCGCCAGGAACCCGGCGTTCGCCGCCCAGCGGAAGTTCTCCAGCGCCAGGCCGCCGAGGGTCAGCCGGGGCAGGAGCCGCGCGCCGCTGTCGCCGGCGAGGTGCTTCTCCGCGCCCACCGGGATCCACACGTAGCCCGACAGGCCCAGCGTGAACGCGGTGTCCGGCTGGCCCCAGAGGCGCACCCGCGCGCCGAGCCGCGGATCGCCGACCACGGTGCCGCTGGGGCCGATGCCGTCGATGGGCGTGCCGCTGGCATGGAGCACCATGGGCACGCTGAGGTTGAGCCCCAGCCGATCCCAGAAGGAGGCGGCGAGGTCGAGGTGGCCATCGAGCTGGCTGGCGATCGGCGCGGGATCGGCGACGACGTTTCCGGCGGCGTCGTGGTGCTGGGAGACGATCAGGTTGTGGGCGTAGTCCAGGGTGAGCCCGGCCGCGAAGGCGCGCGTGCCCGAGTACCAGGGATACTCCACCACGGTGTACGGATCGCCGGCAGGCGGGGGCTCGAAGGCGTTGAGCTGGTAGCCCACGTTGTCCGCGAACGCGGACGGCCCCACCAGCAGCGAACAAGCGAGGACCGCGGCTGGAAGCCCGACGAGTCGGAGTGCGCGCAAACCGGGCTACTCGTCGACCGAGACGACGAAGGTGGTACCGCGGACGCCGAGCACGGTCCGCGGCGTCTTGATCTGGACCGAGCCTGGCTGCTGTTTGGTCAGCTCACCCGAGCGAACCATCATGCTGCCCTTCTTGAGCTGGGCCAGCAGGTTTCCCTTCAGGTTCTTGGGATCGAAGAAGTAGGTGTCGATGGCCACGTGGCTGTTCGGGCCGATGGAGAAGGCGGTGTTGTCGACGAAGGTGATGCCCAGGCTGCCGGTGCCATCGGTCTCGAAGACGTCGTGCTCGAGGATGGCGTCGCCGACCTTGATCGGGGTCTTCTCTCCGCCGCGCACCACCACCGCCGACCCGGTGACGATCTTGGCCGTTCCGATGGGCGCCGCCTCCGCCACGGCCACGTTGGCGACCACCATGACCGCGAGCACTGCCACCTGCTTCATTCGCATGGATGACCCGGTGATTTCGGTGAGCGTCCATTTGTATCACTTGAGGAGCAGGTTGTGTGCTCGGCAACACTCGCGCGGTCGCGAGGATGCGCGGGTCCGTCGATGGATGCCGCCGCACGTACACCAGATGGGCTTCGAGATGGTCGGCCAACCCGTTGAGGAAGATTCCTCACCGCTACAGCCAGCCTCCGCCGCCACGCATTCTTCAACCAATGGCTTTCGCGGCTTCATTGCGGAGCAGGCGTGGCCTGTCCTGGGTGCGTCTCTACGAGCTGGGCTTCCCACAGCGGCGACCGGGCGCGCGCGGGTCGATGCACTTCGTCACGATGTCTGGGCGAGCGCGTCGCAGAAGGCTCGTGCTTCAACGCGCGCAAGATCGCCTCAGCCGTCAGTGGAGCCGCTTGCCGTCCTTCATCATCTGGAGGAGCTGCTCGAAGCGCCGCGCGCGGGTCTCGGGCTTCTTCGCGGTCTGGAGCCGATAGCTGATGGCATATCGGTTCGCCTTGTTGAGCGTGTTGAAGAACGCCTCGGCCTTCTTGTGCTTCGCGAGCGCCGCGAGGAAGTCGGCCGGAACTTCGGAGGCGCTCGGTGAATCGTAGGCCGCGTCCCACCGGCCGTCGGCCTTGGCGGCTTCGACCTGCGCCAGCCCGCTCGGCTTCATGCGCCCTTCGCGAGTGAGCCGCTCCACGTGGTCGCGGTTGCGTTTGGCCCAGCCACTGCGCGGCCCGCGCGGCGTGAAGCGACGCAGAAAGGCGGTGTCGTCGAAGGGCTTCAGTTGGCCATCGATCCAGCCCCAGCACAGCGCCTCATCGAGCGCCTGGTCGTAGGTCACCGTCGCGACGCCGCTGCCCTTCTTGAAGAACTTGATCCACAGCCCGGTCGAGCTCGCGTGGTGTTCTTGGAGCCACGCCGCCCAGGCCTCGGGCGTCTTGAACGCCAGGTATTTCTGATTGGGCTTACTCGGCATTTGGAGGATGGGGCGAACAGGTGCGGTTCGAAGGTCTGGCAAGGTTGATGATGTTCAAGCCCGCCTGCGCCGCCCTGACCCGCTCCACGCCATGATATCAACTCGAGCCATCGAGCCACCCCGAAATGCGAAGGTTTTATTCATGAGTCGCTGAAGGGTGGCCTGCCTCTACTCTTGAGGAAGCCGTTCAAGTCGCACTTCGACACCTGGGAAGGTCGGGCATGTCAAATCCCTGGCTCGAAGCACTCGGCATGAGGTGCGTCGCAGCATTTCTCCTCGCGGCGCTTCCCGCTTGTTTCTCTGCGCCTGGAGCTCCGGCGTCGTCGACCGGTGGGGTTGGAACCTCGAGCCACACCACGACATCCACGACCGCTTCGGCCAGCGGAACTGGACCCAGCCTGGGTTCGAGCTCGGGAAGCGGCACTGGGTCGAGCTCGAGCGGTGGTTCCCAGGGAACCACAGGCCTGAGCGGTTGCACTCAAGCAACTGGCACCAGCGTGACTTCGTGCGGTCAATGCGACCCAGCCGTGGCGATATGTACGGACCCACCTTCGTGTCTTGACACCTGTACCTCCTGCGGCTGCGTACACGTCACTGTTCCCATCCCGGATGCGGGATCGGTTGCAGCCGACCTCCGGCTCCCTTCCGCGACGTGCGCGAGCTTGTGCTCGACGAGGCCCGACGGTGGCGATTACTCAGTATCCGAATGCCATTTCGAGTACGACGGTGCTCTCAACCCGTTGAGCGACTCAAACGGTGCGAAGCTGCTTTCGTGCACCTGGATTGAGTCCCAGCCTGTCTGTGGCCCTGGCGATCTCCCCTGTCAGCATTGCTCGCCCGAGACCGATCTCTGCCTCGTAGCAACAGGCGAGTGCGCCCATCTCTGCGCTCAATGCGCATGCACGTTCAATGAGACGACGGTTTCGGACGCAGGCCCCCTCTCCGATGGTGGTGAGCTGAGCCCCGACGTCTGCGCCACAGCTTGCGTGGCACCTCAGGGCGTTCAAGGAACCTTGATCGGCTGCCATCTCGAATTGCTGCCAGATGCAGGAGCGAGGACTTGTGGCAACGAAGAAGTGATCTCTTGCACCTGGAGACACGGCGGATTGTGCGAATAGCCGACTCGAACGTCGATCCCGTTCTCGAGTCGGGCATCCCCGCCGAAGCCAGGAAGCAGGGGATCCTCACTGCCGGTGAACCGGTGCGCTGCAGCAGTGAATTCGACGCTCGAACAACTTTCGCACGCATACAGCGATTACTCGAAGCACGTGTCGAGCTCGATGAACACGTCCCACGCATTCTTCGAGAACCGTGCGCTCGAGCTCGGCGGGGCGCACGCCTTTCCAAAGGTGCCCGACTGGCTGCTGGCGCGGATGAGCGGTCCTTCCGCGCCTGATGGTCCGCGCTACGTCAATCCTGCCTCCGGAGCTCCCCTCGTTGGATCATCCGGATCGCGTCGCGCGAGCTCACCTCGCGCGAGAACGAGCCGACGTGAGGCACGGAGTTGCGCCGCGCCGCGGCCTTCACAGTGGGCGCAGCGCCTTCCTTCGCTTGCCGAGGCTCACTGCGGCGTGGCCCGGATGACGGAGTTGTTGAGGTTGTCCGTCGCCCACACGGTCAGGTCGCTTCCGACCGCGATCCCCACGGGACTGATGTTCGCGCCGCCGATCTGGGTGGAGTACGGATCGGACCCGCCAAAGCTGGTCACTCGGACCAGGCCATTGCTCCCCGGCTCGGTCGCCCAGATCGCGCCGTCACCCGCCCCGACCAGCTCGTTCGCCACGTCGCCCACGCCGACCAGCTGGAAGTTGCGAAGCGTGCCCGTACCCGGGTCGAACTCGTAGACCCCGCCCTCGTTGAGGTAGGAGATCCACACCGTCCCGTTGGGTCCGGTGGTCATGAAGGTCGCGTAGGTGCTGGCGCTGAGGCCGGTGAGCGCGAAGCTCGCGCCGGTGGTATTGAAGAGGCTCTGCTGGCCGGTGGAGTCGGTGCCCGCCCACCAGGTCACCCCGTTGGCGTCGACGGTCATGGCGGTCGCGGCCGGCGTGTATGGGCCCTCGGCGGCGCCGGTCTGGTCCACGATCCACATCTGACCGCTGTTCGGCTCGACCACGTCCACCCGAACCGTCCCGAACTGGCTGGTGGCGATCCTCGAGCCGAAGACCGTCGCGCCTCCCTCGGTGGTGGGCAGGGTGGGCACCTGCGTGACCGTGCCGCTGGTGCTCACGGAGTAGAGCACGGTGGGGAAGCCGCTGTGCACGAAGTCGTAGTCGCCCCAGCCCGTGAAGTACATCAGGCCGTCGCTCGCGGTGACGAGGTGGCCGGGGTTGACGCCAGCGTCGCGGCCTCCCGAGTCGCCCATGACCGCCGGGAGCGGGTACTCGGTGATTGCGCCGCTGGTGGGATCCACGCGGCCCACCTGGTTCGCGTTCTGGTACGTCTCCAGGAACCACGCCGCGCCATCCGGCCCGACGGTGATGGAGTCGGGCCCCGAGGCCGGCGTGGGAATCGGGTAGGTGGTCAAGGTGTAGGCCACGGGCTGGGCCGCGAACACGCCATGCGCGGCGCCGAGGTTGGGGTCCGACGGCGTCGCCGCCAGGTTGGCCACGAAGGTCGACGGGGTCAGGCCCGTGTAGCTCAGGGTCACGGGCGAGTCGGCGGGGCTCGCGAGCTGCGTCGCCGAGAGCGTGGTGGCGCCGGTGGTGTCCGAGTCCGAGAGGGTGATGGTGAAGAGGCCGCCGTCCGTGTCGGAGAACGGGCCGGTGCCGTCGATGACGTCTTCGTCGGCGTCGAGCGCGGAGACGACCACGCTCGCCGTCGCCGCGTGACCGATGGTCAGCCGCACGGGGTTCACGGTCAGTGTGATGGAGGTGACCGCGCCGGAGAGCTCCACCGGGATGGGCGTGACCTGGCCCTGGGTGATGGTCGCCGAGGCGGTGCCCACCGAGAGCACGTTGCCCTGGCCGCCGTACGCGTCGAAGGTCTTGACCGTGAAGCTCTGCGTGCCCGGCGGCGCGTCGGCGAGCACCGTGCAGACCATGTCGCCCTGATCGTTCGCGCAGCCCGCGGTGGCGCCGGAGAGGTCGGTCGCGCTCGGCGACCCACCATTGACCGAGATGGTCATCGACAGGGTGTACGGCGAGACGAAGCCCGGCCCCGCACCGCCGTCGCTCCGCCCCGGGACGGTGATCACCAGCTCACCCTGCCCCAGGTTCGAGCCGGTCGAGCCGGTGGAGCTGCCCGTGCCGGTGGAGCTGCTCGTGGAGCTGCTGGTGTTGGTGGAGCTGGTCGTGCCGGTGGAGCTGCTCGTGCCGGTGGAGCTGGTCGAGGTCGAGGAGCCCGTGCTCGCAGCGCCGGTGGTCCCCGAGCTGGAGCTGGAGCTGCCCGACGTCACGGAACCCGAGCTCGGACCGGTGCTCGATCCGCTGGAGGCCTGCGACGTCGTCCCCGAGGAGCCAGACCCCGCGGCCCCCCTGGTCGAGGAGGTCGGGCTGGTTCCCGGCTCGCATCCGACGAGGAGCGAGACAGCGAGCGTGGCGCACGCGACCGTGCCGAATGGGCGCAGCATGAATCCTCCCGATACCCGATGAACTTGGAAGCCGTACGCCGCAGCGCGACCCTCGCGGCGACGCGGTGCAGCCTATCCTGGAAACTCGATCCGGGTAGGCCAATCGGAGCGCGAATCGTTCGACGAAGCGTGCGTTCTCGCCCCATCGAAAACTTGAATCCGGCAACGCCGACACCGCGAACAGGCCCGGGCACCTGCTGAGAACTTCGAGCGCGATCGGGAAGGTCCAAACACCTCCCGTCGGTTCAGAGCGCCATTCCGGCGAAGAGATCGACCGTCCCGGTGCCGTCGGCGGTGAAGGTGCCAGTGGCCAGCCCGCCGTCGCCCTGGGCTTCCATGGTGACGCCGCTGTACGAAAACGTGACCTTCTTGTTGGCCCCTGGGGTCGCGCCCGAGGGCTGGGGGTTGGGGTCGTCCACGGCGTTGATCTGGATCGTGCCCCCGGAGGAGCGCCACTCCTTGAGCGGGCCGGCCGTCACGCAGCCCTCGTCGTAGATGAGGAAGCCCTTGCCGTTGAGGTTCACCGGGCCGCCGTCCGTGGCGTCCGGGTTGTAGTCGACGAGGGTGATCACCTCCCCGGCGGCCGGCTTGCCCGCGAAGCCCAGCGCCACCGACTTGCAGGTGGTGGTGTCCAGCACGTTGGGCGTGCCGGTGATCACCGACCAGCCGGCGTCGGTGAGGTTCGCGTTCTGGCCGGTGGCGTAGGAGCCGGTGATGGTCTTCGCCTCGAACGTGCCCGGGGTGGCGTTGGAGCCAACCGGGCTGGCGACGTTGATGGTGAAGGTGCCGCCCGCCGATTCGTTCTTCGCGGCATCCAGAACGCCGCAGCCCACGCCCGTCGCCATCACCAGCACGCCGATGAAGATTCGACCCACGGATCCCTCCCCTGATGTGGCCGCGCTCGCTTCGCGGTGCGGCGCTGTTCAAGAAAAGCGAATCGACCGGAAAGTTCTACCACGGCCGGAATCACCCATGGGCAACTCTCGGAGGTAGGAGGTTGAACCGATCTCTTGCGGTCGTGGGCTCGTCGGGTCCGGTGCGGATTGCGTCCGAGCCAAGACGCGACCGAGCACCCAATCGTTGGCTCGCGCCAGCCGCGGTCCGACCTCAAATATCGAGGCGGTCTCGACGAAAGATCAAAACTCGAGTTCTTGGCTTGGCCGACGGGACGGGTGCTGCCCCCGACCCGCGTCCAAGCGGTCCACAGGATTGGCGCGCGCCGAGAGCACGAGCTCACGAGCCGCCGCGGAGCGGATGGTATTCGCAATAAATTTGAATGATTACTTACTTTTGTGTTTGAGAGAGGATCAGGCGTTCAAGCCGGCGTTCAAGCCGCCTTTGAGGGTAAGGCGGGCAAGCGGACCTTCGGCGCCTGATAGCCTGCGTTACGTCAAATCCTGCCGCCGGAGCTCCGCCCTTCCCTCGCCATGCCACCCTCGTTGGCTCATCCGGATCGCGTCGCGCGACACCGGACCGCGTCGCGCGATCTTCGGGAGCGCGTCGACGCGAGCAAGCTGCGCGTGCGAGCTGCGCCAGCAGGACGGCCGTCGCCGTTTGAAGCATGATGAACCCATGATGGTTTGCCGCGCGCGAGCTACCCGGGTCGGAGCCGTCTTGCTCGGACTTCTCGGTTGCCATGGCGGCACGATGGGCCGCCCAGGCTCGACGACAGCGGGCTCGAGCTCCGGAGCCGCCTCCTCTGGCGGCACCACAAGCGGCGCCGTGAGCACCGCGAGCAGCGGCGCCACGACCACCGGAAGCAGCAGCACGACCTCCACCGGAAGCAGCAGCACGACCTCCACCGGCAGCAGCGGGAGTACCAGCGGCAGCAGCGGCAGCAGCGGCAGCAGCGGCAGCAGCGGCGGCTGCATCGGCGACCAGCAGCGTTGCACCCTCGGTTCGGCCGAATGCTGCGCCCCAGAGGTCTGCGTCAACCATGGCGTCGGCGACCCAACCATCACCGTCTGCTGCGTCGACTTCGGCGGCTCCTGCAGCCCGGGTGCGAGCTGCTGTGCGCCGAGCGTGTGCGTGAACGGCAATTGCGTTGCGCCGCTCTGGCCTGACGGCGGAGATCTCAACCTGTACTGCACGCCCGACATGGCGTGCGTCGCGCCTTCGGTTTGCACGAAGACCTACGGCATCGACGCCGCGCCCAGCAAATGCCGCCTGCCCGAAGGCGCAGCGTGCAGCGCCACCAACGACGACTGCACCAGCGCCTTCAACGACCGCGATCCGGCTTCGTGTTGCGCGAGCAGCGTCTGCGATGCGGGAACGTGCGTGTGCCTTCCAGACGGCGCGAGCTGCGTGAGCTACGGCGCTCCCGGATATCCTGGCGAAGGCTGCTGCGGTGACGAGGTCTGCAACAACGGTCGGTGCACGCCGCCGGCCTGACTCGACGGCGCCACCCTCCGCCTCACGGCTTCGGATGGGCGAAGAGCCAGTCGGTCGCCACGCCCGGGAAATCGTTTCCGAGGTTGGGCATCTGTCAGCCCGAAGCACACGTGCGTGGCTTGAAGCGATCGACGTCTTTGGTGGTCACGGATGCACGAAGGTCTGATCGCTCCAGCCTCCATCGTTCGCGACCATCTGCTGAATCCAGGGCATGAAGTCTGGAATCAAGGTCGGATCGCTCTCCACCACGTGTGATTGTTTGTTGGTCACGATGTACGTGGCCGCGTTCGGATCTCCGGCGAGGCTCGTGGAGAACGAATCAAGCACGGGCGGGAACGTGGCGGGCGTGTAGCCAAAGTCCACCGAGATCACCGAGTCCTCCGCAAAGGAGAGGAATGCATACTGGCTCGCCGGCTGGCTCTGGCGATCGAAGTCGAAGACCGCGCGAAAGCTGTCACACCCCACGCAGCCCGCCGGCGGGATCACCACCCAGGTGCTGAAGGTGTTGGCGTTGTTGGAGCCGCCGTTGGGTGGGATGGGCGGCCCCGAGTCGTCGATGATGTCCACGCGGACGCCAAAGGCCCGCGCGACGCGATCAAAGTTGAGGATTGTCCCGTACCCGCCTGCGCTCGTTCCATACAACCAGACGTGCGTCGTCCCGGGGAACGTGGGCACCACGCGCGCCAGGAAGAGGTCGAGGTCGTTGGCGCCCCAGAAGTAGGTGGGGATCACGCCGCCGTCGGCGGGAAGGTCGGACTCGATGGTGCCCGCGTGCATGTCGCCCGTGCAGTACGGCACGTAGACCATGTTCGCGGCCGCGAACGGATTGCTGGCGAGGGTCCGATTCAGGAGTGCGTAGTTCACCTGTTGCGCGCTGGCGAAGGTCGTCGCGTCGTAGCCGGCGAGGTTGCGGGCCTTCGGGCTGGTGCCCCAGCAGGTGGTCGCGTTGGAGCACGCGCCACCGCCCTCCATGTAGATGATCAAGTCCGTCGAGCCGGCGTGCGGGTTGACGGCAAGGCCGGTCGGCGTCCCCGACGCGCAGCGCGAGCTCGGGAAGTCGACCCACGTCCACTGGTCGGGCGCGGCCGTGATGGGCGAGGTGTCACCGCCGTCGAGGTTGCCGCCATCCGGGGCTCCGGTCGTGCCCGACGCGCCGCTGCTTCCCGAGGAGCTGCTGCTGGAGCTGGTCGAGGCACTCGCGCTTCCACTCGAGGCACCGGTGCTGCTGCCCGAGCTGGTGGTCGAGGCACTGGAGACGCCGGTGCTCCCACTGGAAGCGCCGCTCGCGCCCGCGGAGCTCCCGCTGCTGCCGGTCGTGGTCGACGCCGACGAGCCGCTCCCGGAGCTGGAGCTCGAGCTGGTCGACGAGCTGGAGCTGGTGCCGGCGGCTCCCGTCGAGCTGCCGGAGCACGCGACGAGCGCGCCCACTGCGACGACCGCGGATGCAAGACGAAGGTGCATGGCAATTCCTTGGCCTGAAGCCTGTCTCAACACACGAACCTGCCACGGGTTGCGCGACGGCTGTGGATGATTCCGCAGAAGGCCGAGCGGTACCCCACCGGTTGGTACACTTCGCCGGTCAGCCACGACGACGCGGCCTCAGCCATCAAGGCGCTGAGGCCGCGTTTCTGTCTTGGGTCCTGCAGACGTCGCGCTCGTCCTACCGGGCCTTGGTGGCCTCGATGATGGAGAACGGCGAGTGGGTGGGGTGCATCCGGTTCGCCTCGAGGCCGGCGGCGGCGAGCAGCTTGGCGTACTCCGAGCGGGTGCGCTCACGGCCGGGCAGCATCACCAGCATGTTGATGTCCATCAGGTGCGCCGGGCTCGGCTTGCCGTCCTCGGCGACCACCATCTCCACCACCAGCACCCTGCCGCCCACCGGCAGCGAAGCGGCGCAGTTCTTGAGCAGCGTGACGCACTGCTCGTCGTTCCAGTCGTGGAGGACCTGCTTGAGCAGCATCACATCGCCCTTTGGCACCGACTGGAAGAAGTCGCCCGCGATGGCCTCGCAGCGCTCGGCCAGTCCTACCGCGGCCAGCGCGCTCTTCGCCGACGCCACCACGTGCGGCAGCTCGAAGAGCACGCCCTGGGTTTGAGGGAACGCGCGCAGCACCGCCGACACCAGGGTGCCGTTCGCCCCGCCCACGTCGACCACCCGGCTGGCCTTGCTGAGGTCGATGAGCTTGGTCAGCTCGGAAGCCACGAGCGCGGCGAGGTTGTGCATTGCCCCGCTGAACGCGGCGGCCTCCTCCGGGTGGTTGCCATACCACTCGAAGATCTCCCGCCCCAGCACCGGCACGGTGGTGCGCTCGCCGGTCTTCACGGCGTCCTCCAGGCGCTCCCAGGGACGCCAGTGGCCGGCGCTGCTCTGGGCGATGGCGAAGTCACGCATCGACCCGGGCACGTTGGAGCGCAGCGTCTGCGAGAGGGGGCTGTTGGCGAAGGTGCGGCCCGGCTGTTCGACGAAGACGCCCACCGCGGTGCAGGCCCGCATCAACCGATAGAGCGCGTCCGGGTTGGCGCCGACCTTGGCGGCGAGCTCGGTCACTGGCTGAGGCCCGGCCTCCAGCCGATCTGCCAGCCCGAGCCGGGAGGCGGTGCCCATCAACTGGGTCACCCAGTAGCCGGTGATGTGCTGGAACATCTGCTGCGAAGGGGGAAGCTGGTCCATGGAGCGCTCCTGACGGCTTGGAGGCGAGGTCATCTCGCCACGAATGCACGACAGGGTACGGGCGCCTCGCGTCGCCACTCCCATGGGAAGTTCGCAAGCCACGTGTGCAAGAATGCCCAGGCGTGGATTGGAACGATCTCAAGTACTTGCTGGCGTTGAAGCGGGCCGGAACGCTGGCGGCCGCCGCGCGCGAGCTGTCGGTGGATCACTCCACCGTGAGCCGTCGGCTCGCCGCGCTGGAAGAGGAGATCGGCAACACCCTTCTTCGCCGCACGCCCGAAGGCCTCGTCTTGACGGAAGCGGGAGAGCAGGCCGCTTCAACGGCCGAGGTCGTGGAGCGCACCACCTCCGAGCTTCTCGCCAGGTTGGCCGGCGCGGACGACCGCTCCGAGGGCCCCGTGCGGCTGACCATTCCCGAAGGCTTCATCCCGCGGGTCGCCCAGGCGCTCGCGCGACTGCACCAGGCGCACCCGGGCCTGAAGGTCGAGTTGCTCTCGGCGGTCGCGGCGCTGGATCTCCTCCGAGGCGAGGCCGACGTGGCGCTGCGAATGTTCCGCCCGATGCAGCAGGGCCTCGTCGCGCGGTTGCTCGGGAACGTGGGTTGGTCGCTCTACGCGAGCGAGGCGTACCTGGCGCGCAAGGGACCAGTCAGCGTCGGCGAGCTCGCCGGCCATGAGGTGATTGCGTACGACGAGGAGCTCAAGGGCTCTCCAGGCCAGCGATGGCTCGACGAGAACGCGCGCACCGCCTCGGTGGTGATGAGGGGAGGCTCCATGCGAAGCATCCAGGTCGCGATCGCCCAAGGGCTCGGCATCGGCTCGATGCCCTGCTTTGTCGCCGCAAACGACCCCGGTGTGCGGCGGGTGGTGCCCGAGACCATCGCCAGCGGGGATGCGTACGTGGTGACCACCCCCGACCTGCAGAAGGTGAAGCGCGTGCGCCTGGTGATCGACGCGCTGGTCGAGATGTACGAGCGCGACCGCGCGCTCTACCTGGGATCACTCGCTTGATCAGTGCGTCGACCGGAGGCCGGGGTTGGGGGGCCGCTTGGCGTGAGATGCTCATTCGATGATCGTGCTTGCCCGTCCTCGCTGCCGCGCCGTGCACCTCGGGCGTGTGCTTCGAAGTGACGTCGGATGATCGCTCGGCCACGCTGCGCGCGGTGGCCCGTTCCACCAAAGCCCAAAGTGGCATGTGCGGATCGTCGGCTGGCGCCTACCGTCGGAGTCGACCGGTAGGCGCCAGGCCCTCGCAATGCTCAAGGCATCAAGCAGAGCGTGTACCCGTGCGGCTCCGTGACGTCCATGTAGCTCAACGAGGAGTTGCAGTAGGTCCCGCTGCACCAAACGTTGGAACAGTTGCTCCCGCCCGAGCCGCAGTAGTGGAAGCCGAAGGAGTTGCTCCCGGTGGCATCGGAGTAACCCGCCATCGACGCCGCAGCAGCCACTCCACTCGAGGGGTTGCAGCCCAGGGTTCCGTTGACCCCGTTGGAGGCGAAGAGCGTGCCGCAGTCGGAGTAGCCGGAGACGCCAGGATCGTACGGCGGGCCGCAGCCCACGGGCTGACCACCCAGGTTCTGGCAAAGCGCCTCGTAGTCCGCACACCAGGTGGCCCCTGCCGAGGTGTTCGAGAGCAAGGACACCTCGAGGACATCGTAGGTGTAGCCCTGGTAGGTGACGCTCGCGGTGGAGATGATGTTGAAGTTGTTGGCCACCCCGGGGACGCACACCTCCGCGCTGCAATGCGAGCCCGTGCCACAGACGACGCCACAGCCGCCGCAGTTCTGAGGATCGTTCAGGGAGACCTCGCAGCCGTTGGCGGCCGAGTGGTCGCAGTCGGCATAGCCCGGCGCGCAGCTCGCGATGCCGCAGGTTCCACTCAGACAGCCGCGGACGCCATGGGTGGGCGTGGGGCAGCTGTTTCCGCAGGCCCCACAGTTATCAAGGTCGGTGAGATCATCCACTTCGCAGCCATCGGCGAGGCTGTGGTTGCAGTCCAGGTGTGAGCCGTCGCAGACGAAGGCGCAGGACCCGAGGATGCACACCGCCGCGCCATTGTTGTGCGTGGAGCAGCTCGTTCCACAGCCACCGCAATTCAGTGGGTCGTTCTGCTCGTCGGCGCAATAGTCACCAGCCCCGCCATCGGTATTACAGACGACGAGCGGCGCTGCGCACGTGGTCTGGCAGGTGCCTCCGGAGCACATCGTCCCGTCGGAGCACGCGGTCGCGCAACTTCCACAGTTCTGATTGTCAGTCAGCAGGTTGGCACAGGAGGCGCCGCCGTCGCCCGAGGTGCACATGCTCTCGTTGGGCTGGCAGCTCGTCTCGCACACACCGCTCGAGCACACCTGACCCTGAGGGCAGGTCGCGCCGCAAGCGCCGCAGTTTGCATTGTCCGATTGGAAGTTGGCGCAGTAGGCGCCGCCGTCACCCGAGGTGCACATGCTCTCGTTGGGCTGACAGCTCGTCCCGC
>JAFEBB010000049.1 GCA_018266075.1 Deltaproteobacteria bacterium
TGCTCGTGCCCGTGGACGTGCTGCCCGCGGTGCTCGTGGTCGACGTGCTTCCGTTGGCCGCCGTCGTCCCGGTGCTTCCGGCGGTCGTGTTTCCCTTGGGCGAGCTGCCGCCGCAGCCCACGAGGGCCAGCGATGCGACGCAGCCCACCACCGCCGCGAATCGTCCGATCGTCATGAAATCCCCTCTGCGCAGGCAGCCCCGCTGCCGAGGCGCTCGGCACGTCCGCCCGAATTGTCTGGACCCCTACCCCGCGTGAAGCGTTCGAAACGCTATTCCAGCCGCAGCGCCAATGTCCACGCTGTTGTCCGCTATGACCCAAAGAACTTCTAGGGTGCCCAACGCTTCGGTCGCGAGCGGGCGGTGGTGAGCTCGAGCTTGTCGCAGAACTTCTCGAAGCGCGCGCGCGGCACGCCGCCGAACTCGAGGTCCGCGAGCTTCTCCTTCAGTGGCACGTCGGTCACCAGGGTGGCCAGCGTGCGATAGAGGAGCGCTTCTTTGCGATTCGCGCGCAGCGTCTCGGCGAGCGCGTCGGCGCCGCGGGGCTTCACCTTCCACTTGGTCACGTCGTCGGGGATGGACTCGAGCTTGCCGTACGCGCCGAGCAGCGCGCTCGCGCCCTTGGCGCCGTATCCCTTGAGCCCGGGGATGCCGTCGGCGTCGTCACCCACCAGCGCCAGGTAGTCCGGGACGCTCTCCGGCGCGATGCCCCACTCCGCACGAAGCACGGCCTCGTCGATGAGCTTCTCGTGCATGCGGTTCACCATCACCACCTTCTTACCCGAGAGGCACTGGCGCAGGTCCTTGTCGGGGCTGAGCAGCCGCACCTGCTGCACCTTCGGCGCGAAGCGAGTAGCCGCGGTGGCGAGCGCGTCATCGGCTTCCCACTTGTCCATGCGCCAGACGACGAGCCCCAGCGCCGCGGCCGCTTCCTCCGCGAGGTCGAATTGCTCGAGCAGCTCCTCGGGCACGCCCTCGTCGGACTTGTAGCCGTCGAAGAGATCGTTGCGAAAGCTTCGAATCGGGTTGTCGAACGCGACGGCCGCGTGGGTGACGTCCTCGGCCTCCTCGTGCAGCAAGAAGAGCAACGAGGAGACCAGGCCCGCGGTCGCCTTCACGTTCTTCCCGCGGGTGATGTGGTCGGGCCGCTTGGAGAAGTGGGCGCGGAAGAGCTCGTACGTGCCGTCGATGAGGTGGAGGCGCATCGGCCGACTCTACCTTGCACAAGCGGCGCGACCGCGGCAGGAATGCGGGCGATGGATCCCAGCACCACGCCCTTCTCTCTGCTCGGCGGCGAGGCGGCCGTCATGGCCCTCGCCGAAGATTTTTACGAGGTGATGTTCCGCGACGAGCCCGCGCTCGCCGGCCTGCACCGCCGCGATCCCGACGGCCGCGTCGCCAAGGTCTCGCGCGAGCGCTTCGGGCTCTTCCTGGTGGGCTGGCTGGGCGGGCCGCAGCACTACATGGAGAAGCACGGCCATCCGCGGCTGCGCATGCGGCACGGGCAGGTGGCGGTGGACGTGGCGATGCGCGACGCCTGGCTGCGCTGCATGCAGAAGGCGCTCGATCAGCGCGGCGTCACGGGCGAGGTGCGCGGCTTCCTGGACCAGCGCTTCGCCGAGGTGGCGGACTTTCTGCGCAACGTCGAAGGCTGACTCAGGTCCACGAGCCGCGGCGGGTGGGCGCGGCCGCGAGCTCCTCCGCGAGCACCTTCAAGTAGCGCGCGCGGGGCCACTCCTCGGCGCCGAGGGCCTCGGTGTGCGGATTGAGCACCTGACAATCGATATATCTGAATCCAAAGCCGCGGACCTTCTCGACCAGGCCCACGGTGGCGATCTTCGACGCGTCGCTGGCGCGGGAGAACATGCTCTCGCCGAAGAACATGCGCCCCAGCGACACGCCGTAGAGCCCGCCCACCAGCTCGCCCCCGAGGTAGGTCTCCACCGAGTGCGCGTAGCCCTGGCGGTGCAGCTGGACGTACGCGGCCTCCATCTCGTCGGTGATCCACGTGCCGGACTGTCCGGGCCGATAGGCGGCCTTGCAGCCCGCGATCACCTCGGCGAAGCGGGTGTCGAAGCAGAGCTCATACACCTTCTTGTTCATGACCTTCTTGAGCGTGCGGCCCACGTGGAGCTTGTCCACGGCGAGCACCGCGCGCGGATCCGGCGAGTGCCAGAGGATGGGCTGGTCTTCGTCGTACCAGGGGAAGATCCCCTGCGAGTAGGCGAGCAGCAGGCGCTCGGGACGCAGGTCGCCGCCGACGGCGAGCAGGCCATTCACCGCCTCGGTCGGCGGGGGGAACACCAGCTCCTTGGTGAGGCGATAGATCGGCACGGGACGCACGCTAGAACGCAGGGGCCGTCGCGTGAAGCGCCGGCAAGGCCGGAACGCGAAGTTTCCCCGCTGCACCCGGACGCTCACTTGCTTGGGAAACGGTGACGGTGATCGGTTCTCGGGGATCGGCGCCGATCACCGCACGCCGATCACCTGTACCGTTCCCCAAGTACGCGCGCGTCGGAGTCACTGCGGGAAACGTCGCACCCGGGCCACTTGCGCTACATAAGCTCCCACGCGCGGACCGGAGCCCTCGTGAAGCTCGACCACATCCACGTTGTGATGCTCAGGACCCAGCTCCCCGCCAACCTCGGCGCCGCCGCACGCGCGATGAAGAACTTCGGCCTCTCGCGCCTCACCCTGGTGGCGCCACGCACCTCGGATCTGCCCGCAGCGCGCGCCGTCGCCGTCCACGCCGAGGACATCATCGATCGCGCGCGCATCGTCGCGAGCCTCGCCGACGCGCTCGCCGACGCCCGCTGGATCGTGGGCACCACCAACCGCCCCATCGCTGGCCAGCGCCAGCTCGCGCCGCCTGCGTTCGCCGAGGAAGCCGCCGCGCGCAGCCACGAAGGCGAGGTCGCGCTCCTCTTCGGCGACGAGCAGAGCGGCCTCTCCAACGCCGATCTCCTCGCCTGCCACGACGCCTCGACCATCCCCACCGAGAAGGAGCAGCCCTCGCTCAACCTCGCCCAGGCCGTCGTGGTGTACGCCAACGCGCTCTTTGGCCACGCGGCCGCGCCGCCGCCGCCGGAGCGCGAAGCGCGCGCCACCGAGAAGTCGCTGAGCGAGGTGGAGCGGGCGTTGCGCGACCTGCTCCATGCCTCGAAGTTTCCGGATCCGGATCGGCCGGGGCACGGCGTGGCCAAGCTGTCGCAGACACTCCGGCGGAGCGGCCTGACGGACGCCGAAGCGCGGCTCTGGCAAGCGGCCCTTCGGCAGGTGGAGCAGCGGCTGATCCGCAAATCCTGAGTCGAGGGGCTGGAAGCGACCCTTCAGGATGACCTGCGTGTCCGTGGCCGTTCCATGACAGTCGTCAAAGACAATCACGTTGACATGTACGTCCACAGCTTGGGCCACTTTCACCCGGAGACGGTGCTCGACAACCGCTTCCTCGAGTCCCTCGACATCGGGACCGACGACGCTTGGATCACCGAGCGCGTGGGCATTCGCACGCGCCACACCGTCTTGCCGCTGGACTACATCCGCAGCACGCGCAACGCCGACCCGCGCGCCGCCCTCGAGGCCGCCACGCTCTCCAACGCGGAGACCGGCGCCCGCGCCGCACGCCTGGCGCTCGAGCGCGCGGGGCTGAAGCCCTCCGACATCGGCATGGTGGTGGCGGGCGGCTGCTCGCCCGACGAGTGCATCCCCGCCGAGGCCAACCGCATCGCCGAGAAGCTGGGCGTCGACGCGCCCTCGTTCGATCTCTCGGCCGCCTGCAGCTCCTTCGGCGCGCAGCTGCACTTCCTCACCGGCATGCGGCCCGAGCGGCTGCCCGAGTTCGTGCTGGTGGTGAACCCCGAGAACTCCACGCGCGTGGTCGACTATCGCGATCGCTCGAGCTGCGTGCTCTGGGGCGACGGCACCAGCGCCGCCATCCTCTCCCCGCGCACGCCCGGCCGCTTCCGAATCGCCGAGACGCTCCTCGGCGGCGATCCCGCCGGTGCCGACAAGGTCAAAGTCCCGCGCATGGGCCACTTCTGGCAGCAGGGCGCGGCGGTGCAGACCTTCGCCATCAAGCGCGCGAGCGAGACCTTCAGCGAGCTGCGGAAGCGCTGGCTGGCGGCGAAGCCGGACCGCAAGCCGGACGGCCTCACGCTCATCGGCCACCAGGCCAATCTGCGGATGCTCGAGGCGGTGGCACGGCGCTGCGAGGTCGCGCCGGAGCGTCACATCTACAATGTTGATCGCCGCGGCAACACCGGCGCGAGCGGCGCGCCCTCGGTGCTCAGCGAGAAGTGGGACGACCCGAACCTGCCCAGCGACATCGCGCTCTGCGTGGTCGGCTCCGGGCTGACCTGGGCCGGCGTGCTCCTCGAGCGCACCTAGCCACCGCAGTTAGGCCTTCTCACCTTCCGTGCTCCACGGGCCGCGGAAGCCCGCGCGCGTGAGGATCTGCGCGAAGTCCTTCTTGAGCGGCGAGCGATCGTAGGCCTCCTGCGGCTCGACGATTCCCGCCTTCACCAGATCCAGCATCGAGTCGGAGATGCTCTGCATGCCCAGGCCGCGGCCGGTCTGCATGGCGCTGTTGATCTGGAAGGTCTTCCCCTCGCGGATGAGGTTGGCGATGGCGCTGGTGACGATGAGGATCTCCAGCGCAGCCACGCGCCCGCCGCCCTTCTTCTTGAGCAGCGTCTGCGCGACCACCCCCTTGAGCGACTCGCTGAGCATGGTGCGGATCTGGCTCTGACGGTCGGCCGGGAACTGGTCGATGATGCGGTCGATGGTCGAGGCCGCAGTGTTGGTGTGCAGCGTGCCGAAGACGAGGTGGCCGGTCTCCGCGGTCTCGATGGCGATGGCCACGGTCTCGAGATCTCGCATCTCGCCCACGAGCACGATGTCCGGGTCCTCGCGCAGGGCGGCGCGGAGCGCGCTCTTGAAGCTCTTGGTGCTCTTGCCCACCTCGCGCTGGTTCACCAGGCAGCCCTTGTCGGGATGCACGAACTCGACGGGATCCTCGATGGTGATGATGTGGTCGCTGCGATGGGTGTTGATGGAATCGATCATCGCCGCGAGCGTGGTGCTCTTGCCGCTGCCCGTGGGCCCGGTGACGACCACCAGCCCCTTCTCGAGCTCGCACAGATCCATCACCGCCTTGGGCAAGCGGAGCTGCTCGGCGGTGAGGATCTTCGTCGGAATCTGCCGGAACACGGCGCCCACGCCCGCGAGATCGCGGAAGACGTTGCAGCGGAAGCGCGCCTGGCCCGGGAGCTCGTAGGCGAAGTCGGTGTCGTTGGTGGCGTCGAACTCCTCGCGGTTCTCGGCCGGCATGATGGCGCGCACGATCTGCTGGAGCTGGTTCGGCTCGAGCGCCAGGCGGCCCTTGATCGACCGGATCTCGCCGTCGACGCGCAGCATGGGCTCCTTGCCGCTCTTGAGGTGCAGGTCCGACGCCTTGGCGTTGACCATCAGCTGGAAGAGCTCCTCCATCGGCGCCACATCGTCGCCGCCGCCAAAGTCCGCGGGAGAGACGCTCGAGCGCGGCATCGGCGCCGGGCGCGCGGCGGGCATGGGCAGGGGCGCTGCGCGTGGAGCTGGGGCGGCGGGCGCAGGAACGGCGGCGGAGATGGCGGGCACGGGTGCAGCGGGCGGCGTGGAAGAGAAGATGGAGAAGCCGTCGTCGTCATCGCCGAACGCGGGCGCGGCCGGTGCTGCGGGCGCGGGCGTCGGAGGGAGCGGCGGTGCGGCGGGCGTGGCGAAGGGATCGCCACCGGTCTCGTCGAAGGTCTGGGCCCGGTTGTCGAGCATGTCGTAGCTCGCCCCGGTGGTCTCGGCTTCGGGCGGCGCGAGCTCCACGCGCGCGTCGAGACCGCCGCCATCGGCCTGGGTGACGTTGATGCGCATCGCGCCGATCGGGCTCGCGTAGCGGAAATCGGCGGGCGTGCCGGGCAAGAGGCCGTGGTGGAAGCCGTTGCCGAGCACCTCGGCGAGCAGGGCCTGGATCTGGTCGCTCGTGGCGGGCTTGTTGGAGACCGTCTTCGGCGTGCCGGCGATGAGCACGGACACGTTCGCGCCGGTCTTGAAGACGAGCGCCTCGGCCTTCTGCTTCTGCATGGCCTCCAGGTAGCGATCCAGGAGCGGCACGCGACCACCTCGCACGATGAGTCGCAATGCTTTCGGATCCGCCGCCAACCAGCAAGGACCAACGGGCCTGCCGCTGGGCGCCCTCGACCGGGCACCAGCCACCCACCCGCGGCCGAAGATGGATCCGGATCCGGATCTGCGATTTAGGCGTCGCTGGGCGCGCCGGCCGCGAGGTACTTGCGGATCCGCTCGACCGCCGCGGCGTTGATTCGCAAGAACCGCACGCCGATGCCCGCGCCATCGCCGACGCTCTGGCGGTACAGCACCTCGCACGTGGCGTGGATCTCCGTGCCCTCGAGCCGGAACTCGAGCTCGGTGCGCGCACCCACCGCCAGGTTGCGACCCGCAAAGAACAACCCACCCGTGGACAGGTTGTGCACCGTGCCCTTGTGGTAACCGCGCGAGCCCAGAACCCGGCCGGAGATGGCGCAGTCCACCCGGGCGTTCTTGCGCGACTTGCGGCCAGTCATGCTGGACAAGTACTGCCTCAGCGGCGCCGGCGCAAGGCGAGGTCCGTCAACTCATGACGACGACGAGGTACGCCAGGCAGGCCATGAACGGCACGAGCTTGAAGCTGCGCTCGCGCATCATCTTGGCCCAGTCCTCGCGCTTGAGCTGGATGGCGCGCATCATCAAGACGCTCAGCAAGAGGTTCACGCCGATGGTGCCGTAGGTGGCGATCATCACCTTGTCAGCGATGGTGAGGTAGCCCGCCGGCGGGAGCTGCGAGCCAATCGACATGTGGAACATCACGCTGGCGATGAGCATCGCGGTGTTCATGCCCATGCGCGAGTCGAGCTTCTCCAGCGTCACCAGCAGCGACACCATGGAGATGAGCAGGAAGCACAGCACCGGCAAGAAGGTCTTGAGGCTGGAGATGAAGAGCAGCCGGCCGATCTCGATCTTGTAGACGTACTGCGAGTAGCTCTCGCCGTAGACCGCGTAGTTGTGGTCCACCACGCTGGCGTCGTAGCCCTTCAAGTCCCAGCCCACGAAGTTCACCGCGGGGTCGATGCCGCTCTGCTTGGTGTCGACCTCGTAGACGACCTCCTTCTTCGAGCGGCTGGAGTTCTCCAGGATGATGGGCAGGTCGTGCGTGTCCCAGGGGTAGCGGCGCATGTCGACGTTGGTCATCAAGTTCGCCTGGATCCGGTAGAACTTCTCGGTCTCGGTATCGATGATCTTGTCGACGCTCGCGGCGCGCCCGTTCATGAACTCGAACTTCTGCTCGCCCAGCGGCCGCCCGTCGATGCTGGTGAGGTCGAGGTAGAAGTCCACGGTGTAGGTGCCCGTCGCGACTTCAAACTTGCCGATGTTGAGCACGTAGGTGCCCACCTTCACGCGCACCGGGTTGGGCGGCGCGTCGTCGCCCTTCGCGTCCTCCTTGGCGTCGCCGCCCTTGTCGTCCGCCTTGGCCTCGGGCTTCGCCGCCTCGGCCTTTGCCGGCTCGGGCTTGGCGGGCTCGGGCTTCTTGGCGTCGGCTGCGGCCACGCGCTTCACGGCCTTGTCCTTCAAGGTCGAGCTGGCGTGCGCGGAGGGAAGCAGCGCGAACAGCGCGAACACCACCATCATCAAACGCATGAAAGCCCCGGGTTGATAGCGAGGGCACGATGCCATGCCGCCCGCCGCGCGCGAAGGCAGATGACCCGAGAAGGGCTACTTGCTCGACTTGTAGTCCCGCAGCGCCTGCCGAATCGCCGGCACGGTGGGATCGTTGGGCGGCGCGATCTCGAGGAACTTGCGGTAGTGTACGGCGGCGTTGTCGTAGTCGCCCGAGCGCGCGTAGGCACCGGCCAGCGCGCGCTCGTTGTCGGGGTCCTTCGGGTTCTGCGCTTCGATCTCCGTGAAGAGCCGGATGGCCGCGGCGTTGTTGCCGTTGCGGAGCTCCTTCTGGGCGATGCGGCGCGCGGCCGCGACATCGTGGCGCGCGAGCGCGTCCTTGGCGGCGTCGGCGTCCTCGGCGCTCTCCGCGGGCTCCTCGGGCGCGTGCGCCGGCCGCGTCGAGCTGGGGTTCTTGCTCTGCGCGCCCGGGGAAGGCTGGTCGGCGGTCTCGTAGTCCTGCAGCGCCTTCCGGATCGCAGGGACCGACGGATCGTCCGGAGGCGCGACCTCGAGGAACTTCCGGTAGTACTTCGCCGCTTCCGGAAAGTTGCCCAGGCGCGCGAGGCATCCGGCGAGCGCACGCGCGTTGTCGGGGTTCTTCGGATCCAGGCGCTCCGCTTCCCTGAGCGACTTGAGCGCCGCCTGCGTATCGCCGGCGCGGATGAAGTCCTGGCCCTTCTGACGGAGCGCCGCAGCCTTCGACGCGGCGTCGTCCGCGAGCGCGACCACCGGCACCTGCGACAGCACGGCCACCAGCATCCACACGCGCATCGACGTCCCCCCGTCGAGAGCGTCGAGGATAGCGCGTCAGCCGCCGGTGCGCTGGAGCGGCAGCCGGATTCCCTCGGCCTGGAAGAGCACCTTGTTCGACGCGGTGAAGAGCACGCTCACCGGCTGCGGCGCGGCCGTGCCCGCGCGGAGCTCGAGGTCCAGCCCGAGCATGCCGTCCGGCCCCGTCCACGACTTCTTCACCGAATAGGAGTGCGCCTCGGCGCCGTCGCCGATGTCGCCCACGATGCGCGCGACGTCGAAGCGCAGCACCAGCCGCTGCCAGTGCTCCAGCGCCGCCTCGGCCTTCTTGAGCGCGTCGGCCTGGCTGGGGTTGTTGCGCAGCGCCAGCACCGACTGCTCCAGCGCCTTTCGATCGGCCTCGGGCACACGCCAGACGCCGAGCAGCTTTTGGGCCTCAGGGGAAGTCGGCATGCGAGCTCCTGTCCAAACGGGGCGCCCATGTTGCCGACGCCGTCCTGCTGGGGGAAGCGATATCGACGATGCATTGCCGATTGTCGACGTCGTCTCTGCAGGGGCTGAAGATGTGGAAGTGATGCCCTGCGCGCGGACGAGTCGACGGTCCGCTCTTCTTTGAAATTGTTGATTCAATTCTTCTTCTTTTCTTCCCAGCGCACGCGGAACACCGCGCGCTTTCCATCCGGGTCGGCCTCGAACGGCCACACCTCGCCCTTCGCGCTCGCGAGCTCCAGCCCGAGCACGAACACGCCCTCCCAGCCGATGAACCACGGCGCGCCCGCGGGCTCCTCGTGCGAGATGATCACCGCGCCGTGATCCGGCCCGCGCTTCTCGTAGGCGAAGTCGATGTTGCGCGTCATCTGCGCGCTGAGCGTGGCCAGGTTGCCAAAGACAGTGTGCGGCGTGCTGCCGAACATGTGCAGCAGGCTCCGCACCAACGGCACCACCAGCGGCCCGGTGTTGTCGCGGTTCACGTGGTAGCTGAGGTCGCGTGCGGCCTCTCGGCCGTGCAGCTCCATCACCGCGCGCGCCACATCGTCCGTGGGATACGCAGGCACCTTGGCCAGCGAGATGGGCGGCTTGGCCATCACGTTGCGTGTGGCCTCGCTCACGTTGGCGGACACGTCGTCGAGCCAACCGAGCGCCCTGAGGCGCTTCATCTGCCCCCGGAGAATCGCGCCGGTGATCAGGCGGGGCTTGAGTTCGCTCATGCAAAGCGAAGTTTGTCACTCCGCGTTCGACGCCGCCACCGGCACGGATCTCGTTCACTCGTCCCAGGAGACCTCGTACTCCACGCGCTCGACGGCCTTGTCATGTAACGAAATGGTTACCTTGGGGTTCTTCGCGCCCGAGATGATGCCGGTGGCGTAAAGCGCGCCCTGCGTGAACTCGGGGTGCGCCTCGAAGGGCTCGGCGACCACCTGGAAGCGGCTCGGGCCGAGCTCGTTCACCGAGACCTTGCAGTCGTTCGACGTCGCGCTGCCCCTCGCTCGTGGCGGATCAACGGAGCTTGCTTCGCTCTGGCAGCCGCAGGAACGCCCTCCGCCGCTCCGCCTCGCTGGCGTCGAGCCGCGCGCCCAGCCAGCTGGCCACGGCCTCGGGGTCGTCGAAGTGTCGGCGCGAGGGATTCCGGCTCGCATTGACCATTCGAGCATGTCCGCCCCGGTCTGGAGGCCCCGGATCATTCGCGTCCGTCGCGTGCGGCAGGCGAGCGCCCAGTCAGCAGAACCAGGGAGGCCCTGCCAGGCCACGATGCATCCACCCGCTTGGGCGTTCGCTCCGCCGCTACGCCTTCGTGCGCGCGCCGTGCCTAGATCTTTGCCGCGAGCCATGGACGAGCTCCTCGAGAACCACTGGCATCACCTGCCGATCGCGGAGGTGCGCCAGATCCTCGAGGTCCACGCGGATGGCTTGCGCGATTTGGAAGTGCGCCACCGACTCGAGCGCTTCGGGCCCAACCAGGTCACGGCCGTCCGCCAGCGGAGCGCGATGCTGCGATTGCTCGCGCAATTCAACAATCCGCTCATCTACATCCTGCTCGCCTCGGCGGTGGTGACCGCGCTGCTCAAGGGCCCGGTCGACGCCATCGCCATCGCGCTGGTGGTAGTGGTGAACGCGCTGCTCGGGTTCGTGCAGGAGTCGCGCGCGGAGGCCGAGATCGAGTCGCTGCGCCGGATGGTGACCACGGAGGCGACCGTCATTCGCGAGGGCGAGCGCAAGCGCGTGCCCTCGGCCGAGCTGGTGCCCGGCGATCTCGTGGCGCTGCAGTCGGGCGATCGTGTGCCTGCCGACCTGCGGCTCGCCGAGGTGCGAGAGCTGCACGTCGACGAGTCCGCGCTCACCGGCGAGTCGGTGCCGGTGCCCAAGGACCTCGGACCGCTGGCCGTCGACGCGCCGCTCGCCGAGCGCTTCGACATGGCCTACGCGGGCTCGGTGGTCACCTACGGCCAGGCGCGAGGGCTGGTGGTTGCGACGGGCGATGGCACCGAGACCGGCCGCATCGCGAAGCTCGTGGGCTCCGCCTCGCCCTTGGAGACGCCGCTCACGCGCAAGATCGCACACTTCAGCAAGGTGCTCCTCGTGGGGATCGTCGCGCTGGCGGCGACAGCGTTCATCGTCGGCGTGCTGCGGCGTGAGTCGTGGGCGGAGATGCTCATCGCCGCAGTCACGCTCGCCGTCGCGGCAATTCCCGAGGGCCTGCCCGCCGTGGTGACGATCACCCTCGCCATCGGCGTGCGCCGGATGGCTCGTCGGCGCGCCATCATTCGCAAGTTGCCCGCGGTGGAGACACTTGGAAGCACGACGGTGGTCTGCTCCGACAAGACCGGCACGCTCACGCGAAACGAGATGACCGTGGTGCGCGTGCAGGCTGGCGGCGAGACGTTCGAGCTCGAGGGCTCTGGCTACGAGCCTTCCGGCGAGGTGCGCCGCGCAGGGCAGCCGCTGCGGCCGGGCGAAGGCTCCGCGCTCGAGGAGTGTCTGCGCGCGGGGATACTTTGTAATGACACCCAGCTCGAGCGAATTGGCGAGCGTTGGCAAGTCCAGGGCGACCCCACCGAAGCCGCGCTGCGCGTGTCCGCGGCCAAGCTCGGGCTCGCCAGGCCGGAAGCGCTCGCCCGCTTTCATCGCCTGGATGAGATCCCCTTCGAGTCCGATCGTCAGTACATGGCCACGCTGCACACCGACGGCGACGTGCGCCGCGTGGATCTCAAAGGCTCGGTGGAGCGCGTGCTCGCGCGCTGCACCCACGCGCTCGGCGCGAGTGGTCAAGCGCTCGAGCTGAACGCGCAAGCCGTGCTGGCTCAGGCTGAAGCGCTCGCGTCGCGAGGTCTGCGCGTGCTCGCGTTCGCGAAGAAGGTGCTCGAAGCCGATCGCGCACACCTCACGCACGAGGACGTGGCCGCGGACATGGTCTTCCTCGGCCTGCAGGCCATGCTCGATCCGCCGCGGCCCGAGGCCATCGCCGCGGTGCGCGCCTGCCGGAGCGCAGGCGTGCGCGTGAAGATGATCACCGGCGATCATCCGCTCACCGCTGCAGCCATCGCGCGCGAGCTGGGACTCGAGGGCTCAGGGCAGGCCATCACCGGTCGCGAGCTGGAGCGCCTTCACGAGCGCGAGCTCATCGACGTCGCCGACCGCTGCTCCGTCTTCGCGCGCGTGGCACCGGAGCAGAAGCTCGAGCTGGTGGAAGCCCTGCAATCGCGCGGTCACGTGGTGGCCATGACCGGCGACGGCGTGAACGACGCGCCCGCGCTGCGCAAGGCCGACATCGGCGTGGCCATGGGCATCACCGGCACCGACGCCGCGAAGGAAGCGGCGGCCATGGTGCTCACCGACGACGACTTCGCGACCATCGAAGCCGCCATCGAAGAGGGGCGCGGGGTATTTGATAATTTGACCAAGTTCATCGTCTGGACGTTGCCCACCAACATTGGCCAAGGGATGGTGATCCTCGCGGCCGTGGTGCTGGGGCTGCTGCTGCCCATCCTTCCGGTGCAGGTCTTGTGGATCAACATGACCACCGCGGTGTTCCTCGGCCTGGCGCTGGCCTTCGAGCCCAAGGAAGCGGGGATCATGGCGCGGCCGCCGCGCGCGCGGGACACGCCCATCCTCACCGCCGAGTTGGTGACGCGGACGCTCTTCATCTCCGCGCTGCTGCTGGTGGCGGCGTTCGGCGTCTTCGAGTGGGAGCAGTCGGTGGGCGAAGATCTGGCGTCGGCGCGGACGGCGGCCGTGAACGTCTTCGTACTCGTTCAAGGATTCTATTTATTCAATTGTCGATCGCTCACACGCTCGGTGTTCAGCGTGGGGCTCTTCTCCAACCTCTGGGCGGTCGGCGGCCTGATCACCATGATCGCCGCGCAGGTGGCATTCACGTATTTGCCAATCCTGAATCACCTCTTCAAGAGCGACCCGGTGCGGCCGCTGGCGTGGCTCTGGGCGCTTCTGGCTTCTCTGCTGGGCGTGCTCTTCGTGGGCTTGGAGAAGTGGGTGCGCGGGCGGATCCGCAAGCGCCGTCCACGCCGCCCGCTGCGGAAGTCGCGCGTGCAGCACGCGTGAGCTCAGTCGTCGACGACCTGCTCGTGGCCCTCGGGGCAGGTGCCGCGCGTGCAATCGTAGAAGCCGTCGTCGAGCTCCGCGGCGCCAATCGACCAGCAGGTACTGCAATAGGCGCGACCGCACTCGCGACAGAAGAACCCGAAGAGATCCGGATCTGCGCTGGCGAGCGTGGCGAGCTGTCCGGCGCGAATCGCGTCGAGCAGCGGTTGCGCATCGGCGGAGGACATCGGCTTGAGCACCTGTCCGAACCAGCCGCTGCGCTCGAGGCGATCGCGCTCGACCATGAATCCCTCGCCCTCGCCTGCGCACCACGCGGAGAATTCGGCCGCGGGCTTGCCGCACCGATGACAGAGACACTCGGCCCACGCGGCGCTCTTTGTTGTAGTCATGCACTTTCAAAGTAGCAGGAGCATCCGTGTCCTGGCGGCGCATCTCGGACTGGAAGATCGCGCTCACGCTCGTGCGTGTGGCGGAAGTGCCGCTCGCGCTCATGCGAGACCTGCAGCTCGTATTGCCCGCAGATCGGATTCGCGACGTGGCACCGCGCCTCGCCGAGCTCGCGGCCTCCACGAGCTTCGCGCGGGTCGAGCCGCAGGTCGCCGAGAAGCTGAGCGCGGCGGGGATCACGCTCTGGCAGGTCGGCTACCACCGCGGGAGCGACGGGATGCTCTTCGCGATGGGGCCCGAGCGACGCGACCTCGAGATGACCCGGCTCGTGGCCCTGCTGCTCGACGATCGCGACGACGACGAGGCCTTCGATCGTCTCCGTGACGACGCCGTCGACGCCGTGCTGCGTGTCTTGAGCGAAGGCGAGGTCACGGAGCGAGCGGTGCTGATCGCGGCGCTGCTGCCGCCGCTGAGCGCAGGACCGGCCGAGCTCGATGCCGAGCTCGCTGAACACGAGCGCGATGGCGGCGCCGGGCTGCCGGAGGTCTCGCAGGCGCTGGTGGACCAGGTCGCGGCCGCGCTCGCGAAGCTCGAGTCGATGCCGCGGCAGCCGCCGGGGCCGCAGCTCTCGGCCGAGGCGCGGCGGCGCTACATCAAGCAATCGGCGATCGTGGGCGGCGTCGCGAGCGTGCTCTCATTGGTTGCGCTTCACTGGGCGCCGTGGATCGCGGTCTTCGCGTCGCCGGTGATTGTGATTTGTCTCACCGCCATCGCCATCCACGCGCTCGCGCTGCGGCAGCGCTGAGCCTCAGAACTCGAGCGGCGCCCCGCTCGCGTCGAAGAAGCCGCCGCTCTCGGCGAGCGTGAGGGTGTCGACGAAGCGGAGCATGGCCTGCACCGCCTCGCGCGCCGACGTGGGCGCATCGGGCCCGCCCATCTCGGTCTTCACCCAGCCGGGCGAGACGAGCACGCTCACGATTCCCTCGGGCCGGAGCTCCGCGGCCATGGTGCGGGCGAGCATGTTCAGCGCAGCCTTCGACATTCGATAATCGTAAGAACCGCCATCTCGATTTTGTTGAATGGAACCGAGGTTCGAGCTGATGTGCACCACCTTCGCGCGCGCCGCGCGGAGCACGGGCAGGAGGGCCTGTGTCACGCGCAGCGGGCCGACGGCGTTGGTCCCGAGCGTGGAGATGGCCTCTTCGGCGCTGGCCTCGGCGAGCGCGTTGGAGCGCTGGCCGCTCACGGCCGCGTTGTTGATGAGGAGGTCGAGCGGCGCGTCGCCGGCCACCTCGGCGAACTTGCCCACGCTCCATTGATTGTCGACATCCAGGGCGGCGACGTGCAGCACGCCGGTCCGCTCAACCGGCGCGAGCCTGGACGGGCGCACGACCGAGCGCATGCCGGCCCAGACTTCATCGCCGCGCGCGAGGCATTGCTGCACAAACTCGAGCCCGATGCCCCGATTGGCGCCTGTGATGACGACTCGCATACACACAACGTCGTCAGCCGTTCTCAACCCGGCAATCGCTTGACCCACATCCGCCTGGCGGCTCGGGCGCGCGCGCTCAGGGCTTCGGGTGCGCGAACAACCAATCGAGCGCCACGCCGGGCCACTGGTTCCCGAGCGCGGGGATGTGCTGGCCGCCCTGGATGGTCCAGAGCTCCACGTCGCCAACCGGGCAGGTGTCGTAGCGAGAGACGCGCGTCTCGTCGCCGGCGAGCACGGTCTCGATGTCGAGGATGGCGCCGGCGTCGGTGGGCTCGCCGGGGCAGTTGTCCTTGCTCGCCCAGGTGGCGACGGTCTGCGGCGCCGAGGGGAACGGCGGCAGGCCTGCGGTGTTGTCGGCGGTGCCACCGTCGTAGGCGATGGTCGCGTCGGCGTCGCCGTGCACTTCGACGACCGAGACGGGCACGCTCGGCGAGCACATCGCGGGATCGTCCCACACCGCGCCGGCGAGGCTCACGATCGCGGCGATCATGTCCGCGCGATCGCACGCCATGCGGTGCGACATGAAGGCGCCGTTGCTGTGGCCCACGAAGAAGACGCGCTTGGGGTCGATCGGGTAGCGCGACTTCATGTCGTTCACGAGTGCTGTGAGATACGCCACGTCGTCGACCGGAGAATTATAGAAATTGCAGCACGCGTCGGTGGCGTTCCAGAAGCGGCTGCCGGTGTTGTCCACGGTGCCGTCGGGCGCGGCGTAGAAGAACTGGCGCGCGTCGACCTGCGCGTCGATCTGCAGGTAGATGCCCTCGATGTTGTGATCGACGCCGTAGCCGTGGAGCATCACGATGAGCGGCAGCGGCGTGTTCGGGTCGAAGCCGGTGGGCGCGTGCGAGTAGTACGGCCGCGCGGTGATGAGCGGATCCGTACCGGTCGAGCCGCTGCTGCCACTCCCGCTGCTGCCGCTGCTGCTGCTGCTCGAAGACGTGCTCCCAGAGCCCGTCGAGCCCGTGCTGTCACTCGCGCCCGTCGAGCCGGTGCTCGTGCTCGCGCCGGAGCTTCCGCTCGTGGAGCTGCTCGCGCCCGTCGCGGCCGCGCCGCTGGTGGTCGTCGACGACGAACTGCCGGCGGGCTTGGAGCTGCCGCAGGCACTGAGGGCGACGGCGAGAAGTGCGAATGACCAGTTGGCGCGCATGCAGGGGACCTCGGGGAGGCCGCGGAGGTTAGCCCAAGCGGAGCGCGCGTTCCCACTCCAGCAAGAGGGCCATGAACGCGGCATTCGGCGCAAGCGTGGGGCGCCGCTCTCGCAACCAGGCGAGCGCAGCATCGCGGCCGAGCCCGGCGTGCTTCATCTTCCATGCGGCGAGCACGAGGCCGGTGCGCGAGACGCCCGAGACACAATGGACGTACGTCACCCGCTTCGCGGCGCGGAGCGCGTTCAGTCGCTGCACCACGCGTTCGAGATAGTGAATATCGGCCCCGCTCGTCCCCGGCTCGACAACGTCGACGAGCGCGTGGATCTCACGATGGAGCGTTCCGGGTTGGCCCTCGATCGCGCGCGGCACGAGGCTGAAGAGAACGGAGACCCCGAGCGTCTCGAGCTCGCGCCACGACGCGCCGCCGCCGCGCGCACCAGGCAGCGCACCGGCAATGACGAATTCATCAATGCGCGAGAAATCGGAGGCCATCGCGGGCCGAGCGATACAAGGTGGGAGCTCAAATGACAAATCGAGGCGCTCCGATCGTGGCGCCCTCGCTACGGGCTGTGGCCTCGAAGCCTCGAACTTCGAGCCGCGTGTGCTCCCGTTCCCCAGTGCGAGCGCGTCGGTACGCCGCTTGCCAAGGGCGTCGGCATGCGGACACACAACACGACGACTGCCCTTCAAATCTTCATCGCGGCGCTCACGGCGAACGCGCTCCTCGCGTGCGGACCCGGCAGGGTCATCCCGGCCGTGCAGCCGGGCGCCACCACGGACGCCGGCTCGACGCACGGCTCGAGCACGACAGGCTCCACCAGCGCCGGCGGAGCACCTCACATCGATGCGGGGAGCGCGGTCGACGCGGGCGAGAGCACCTATCCCACGCAAGGCGATTCCGACGCAGGAACGGTCGTCGACGGAGGCACTCCCGTCACGCCGCCTACCGAGTACGACGCGGGCCCGCCCCAGGTGATCGATGCCGGTTCGACGGAGGTCGTCGATGCGGGCTCGCCGGTCACGCCGCCAGTCGAGGTGGACGCAGGCGCGGTGACGACCACACCGAGCAACCCCTCGTTCGCGGCCTGGGCCTGGAGCACGCCCGACGTCAACGCCGTGGTGCACGCCGGCTTCAACTGGTTCGAGAGCGGCTATCCGGGCACGCTCTCCGCGACCGATAATCAATACCTCTCGGACCACGGCACCGTTCCATTTGCATATATCAATATGAGCGAGGTGCCGAACGACGACTCCTTTCTCCAGGGCCAAATCGGCAGCTTCTGGTCTTCGATCTCGCTCTGCGCGAACACCAGCTGGAACACCACGGTGGTCGACGTGCGCGACGCGCGCTGGCAGGACTGGCTGATCCGCCGCGCCAACGACGCGTACAGCCTGGGCAACCGCGGCATCAAGTGGGACGTGGCGGGCGTGGAGTCGCTCTGCAACAGCTGGTCGGGCGCTGGCGGCGCGACCGCGCAGCAGCAGGCCATCGCGGCCATGGCCAGCGTGCTCGCCACGCTCAAGTCTCAGCACCCGGACTTCAGGTTCATCGTGAACCAGGGCTTTGGAATCCAGGCGGCGCACCCCGAGCTCATCGACGCGTTCGAGCTCGAGAACATGATCAACTACCTCGACGCCAACCCGGGCGATCAGTGGGCCAACGACATGATCGCGCAGGTGAGCGCCATTCATGAGTCGGCGCACATTCCAATCTTGAATCTCGAGTACTACGACCTGTTCGGCTGCAGCGACACGACCTGCAGCTTGGCGAATCAAATCTATAACCAGGTCGTCGCGCTCGACTGGGTGCCATACATCACCGTGGTGGACATGAACGTCCAGGGCCACGGGCTGGGGATCACCCCGCCTTGGTAATCTACAATTTGCTCAGGTACGCAATCAGCGCAGTGCGGTCGGAGTCGTTCAGGTCGAGCCCGAAAGTGTGCCCGGGGATCGCCGAGACACCGTGCAACCCGTTCGGATAGCCCGCGTTCACGCGAGCAGGGTCGAACATGACGGCCAGCGAGGGCACGGAGCCGTCGTGGAGCAGCGCGCCGCGGGTGCCCACGCCACGCAGTGAGGGCACGCGATACGTCCCCGTGCCGCGCACGAGCGACAAGCCGATCGTGGGATCCGTCCCGACGTCGGCCAGCGACACCGGAGGCCCCGTGAGCCCCGGCTCCTGGTGACACCGCGCGCACGCCTGCGCGAAGACCTGCGCGCCCTGCGGCGACGCCGCGGCGGCGACGGATTCGTCGGGCAGGTTCAGCGCGAGCGACTCGAGGTACGCGGCGAGCGCGAGCGAGATCTCCCGCGGTGGCCGAGTGGTGTCGTACGAATCGGTGATGAGCAGCGTCTCCACACGAATCGCAAGCGACGTGCGGTCGAAGTGATGAACCGTGGCATCGGCGTGCAGATACGGCAGCCAATACATCGGTCGGAGCTCGGCGATGCGGACCGGCTCCAACCCGGTGGTGGTGGTCACGTCCACGCGGCCCGGACCCCACGCGCTCATGGCGTCGACGAGGTCTTGCGGCATCGAGTCCGAGCCTGCGACCTGGACGGCGCCGAAATCGAACTTGTCATTTGGGCGTCCGTCCACCAGGACGCCGTCAACGGGCGCTTCGTGGCACGTCGAGCAGGTGAGTGAGATCCCTGCGCCGCCGTCCGGCAACCGCGCGCGAACGAGGCCGCCGACGCCGGCATCATTGTCGATCCACAATCCATAATATGAAGCCGCCGCTCGCGATCCGAGTGCCAAATTCATGAATGGCACGACTTGAATGGGATAGTTGTGAAATGCCTTGTCCCCGAGCGCCACGAGGCGGGGATCGTCTTCCGATCGGATGTCGGTGGGTATCTCGAGCGCGGCAGCGCCGGGCCCGAGCACGCTCACCTGCGCGCCGCCAGGCGCGTCGAGCTCGGACGCCGCAATGCGCTCAGCCTCTGGGTTCCACTCGGGCAATCGCTCCCAGTCTCCCTCTGCGCCGGTGGCGTAGTGCGCGAGGCGATCTTCCGCATATCCATCCTGCGGATTCACGAGCTCCGCGACGAGCTCCGCGCGGCGATAGCCCGCGTCAGTGAGATAGAGCACGACGCCACCGTCGGAGCCGCCACCCCCGCTCGTGGCTCCATTCGACGACGCCGAGCACGCGCCGAGCATCACCGCGAGCAGCGGCGCAACGAAGTTCCTGGGATGCCGTCGGAGCACGACAGGATTCTACTGCCTCCTCCGATCGCGATCGCGCTGCGACGATCGGCGCGATACCGTGGGTGCACCGACCCGCACCTCGAGGACTCGCCTTGAAAGTGACTTCGTTTCCCCGCGCCGCAACCCTCGCGCTCGCCGCGATCGTGCTCACGCTGACCGGCTGCGGCTCGTCCACCGCGAGCAGCTCCTCCTCCAGCTCGGGCACCGGCACCACCACCACGGGCACCACCAGCAGCTCGAGCTCCACCACGTCGGGTAGCGCGAGCAGCAGCAGCGCGTCGTCGTCGAGCAGCAGCGGCACCTCGTCGTCGAGCAGCTCCAGCAGCAGCAGCTCTTCATCGAGCAGCAGCAGCTCTTCCAGCTCCTCGAGCAGCAGCTCCTCGTCGGCGACCTCGGGCAGCGGCAGCGGCTCGTCGTCAGGCAGCTCGGGCAGCAGCGGCGGCGTCTGCGCGGGCGACTGCAGCGATCCCAACTGCGCCGGCGCGTTCGCCTGCGTGCCGCCGCTTCCGTCGGGCTGGACCGGCTTCTTCTCGCTCTTCGACAGCCCGGACGCCGGCGCCGCGCCCGCCTGCGGCGCCGACTACCCCACGCAGGCCTTCGCGGGAAACGCGCAGCTCAACGCGCCCGACGCCACCTGCTCCGCCTGCGTCTGCAGCGCGCCGCAGAGCCCCACGTGCGAGCTCGCCGACGCCAACAACCTGCTCCTCCTCAGCGACGCCACGTGCACCGGCTCACCGAACTGCGGGGCGTATCTCAGTGCCCCCACGAACACCTGGAACGGGGCCTGCTACGGACCCGACGGCGTTCCGGGCGGTCAGAACACCTGTGGCACCAACAGCGACTGCATCAGCACCGGCTCCGGGCCATGCAACGTGTCGGTCTCCACGCCGGCGCTGGTGGTGACGAGCGGCGGCTGCAGCGCGTCGCAGCAGTCGCCCACGGTCACCGCGCCCGCATGGGCCGAGGTGGCGCAGGCCTGCGGCGATCCCACACCGGGCACGGGCTGCGGCGCGGGCGACACCTGCCTCCCGGTCCCGCAGGCGCCGTACAACACCGGCCTGTGCATCATGCAGTCGGGCATCGCCACGAGCTGCCCCGCAGGTCCGTTCTCGGATCTGCACGTCTTCTACACGGGCGTCGACGACACCCGGAGCTGCAGCGCGTGCACGTGCGGCAACGCCAGCGGCTCCTGCTCGGCGACGATCAGCATCTACTCCGCGGCCACCGCCAACACCTGCACCAGCCTGGCGGCGACGCTGCATCCCACGAGCGCCAGCGGCGACTGCGCGAACCTCACCGGCAACCCCACCGTCGCCAGCCGCTCGGCGACGTTCAGCAGCGTGACCGGCGCGGTGTGCCCCGCGGGCGGCGGTCAGCCCACGGGCACGGCCGTTCCCTCGGGCGCGACGTCGTTCTGCTGCATTCCGTGACGCCTAGCCGCTCACCAGTCTCGCCACTGCGTACGCCACGCCGGCAGCTATCGATCCGATCGCCATCGTCTGCAGGGCGCTCCGCAGCGGCCGCGCGTCGGTGAAGCGCCCCTTCACCCAGCCGAACACCCCGAGCGCCACCAGCGTCACGCCCGCTGACGCCGGCAGCCCGCTCGCCGCGCGATCGGAGAGCACGTAGGGCGCGAGCGGAATCAGCCCACCTGCCACGTACGACGCCGCGATGGTCAGCGCGCTCTTCCACGCGCCGCCCGGCTCCGGCCGCTCCAGCCCGAGCTCGAAGCGCATCATGAAGTCCACCATCGCCTCGGGCCGCTTCTGGAGCGCGCGCGTGACCGCCTCGCTCTCCTCGCGCGAGAGCCCGTAGCCCTCGAGGATGCCTTTCACCTCCGCGAACTCTTGCGGCGCCTTCTCGCGCATCTCCGTCTCTTCGCGCAGCCGCTCGGCCGAGTAGTGCTGCGCATCCGAGCGCGCCGCGAGGAACCCGCCCAGCCCCATGGCGATCGAGCCCGCCGCGATCTCCGCCAGCCCCGCCGTGACCACCACGTGCGCCGCCGCCACCGCGCCCGAGAGCCCGGCCGCGAGCGCGAAGGGCACGGTGAGCCCGTCGCTCATGCCGATGACCACGTCGCGCAGCCGTGCGCTGCCTTGAAAGTGCCGCTCGACGTGAGGGGTTGCGGGCATTTGGGCCCTCACTATGCCGCTTCACACTTCTTCATGCGCGGCGCTCAGAGACCTTCACACGGCGCTCCTAGTTTGGGGGCGTTCACGACGGCGCATCCCGCACCGTCTCTCGGAGGTCGGTCCCATGTTTGGCTTCGTCATCGGAGCGCTGTGTCTCGTCGGTCTCATCAGGGTGGTGCGGAGCCTGCGCTACGGCCACCACGGCTACTACGGAGGCGGTCGTGCGGCGCGGCGGCGCTGGCACCTGCGCTGGGCCTTCTCGCGCCTGGGCACCACGCCCTCGCAGGAGAAGGTGATCCTCGACGCCGCCGACGCCCTCGACGCCGAGCGCGAGAAGCTCTGGGAGGAGCTGCGCCAGGCCCGCGCGGACCTCGCCGCCGCGATGAAGGGTGAGGCGTTCGACGAGGCCAAGGTGCGCGCCGCCTTCGAGCGGCAGCAGACGATCCTCGCGGCCCTTCAAGAAAAGGCGCTGGAGCAGGCCAAGCTCGTCTTCGACGCGCTCCAGCCCGACCAGCGAAAGACCATCGCCGACGTCCTCGAGCTCGGGCCGCGCGCGCTGCACGGCGGCTGTGGCTCCTACCGCGGCGGCTGCGGCTCGTACCGCTACGCGCAGGCTTGTTGAAAACCCGCTTTCACAACTCCAAGGAGACAAACCATGCGTCGCGTCCTTCTGATTCCGATCCTCGCTTTCGGCACCATCGCTGGCTTCGCCGACGGCTTCCACGCGCTGCGCCACCCGGGGGAGTACGGCTGTCATCGCTGGCATGACGCCGAAGCGATCGAGCGCGCCGAGCTCACGCCTCCGCCCGCGCCGGTCATCGTGAACGCGCCGGCTCCGGCTCCCGCGCCGGTCGTCGCGCCTGCGCCTGCGCAGCCTCAGGTGCTGGTGATTCCCATCGTGGTCAACGGCCAGACGCCGGCCGCGCCCACCAGCTACGTCATCCCGGTGACGGCGAGCGCGCAGCTGCCAGCCCCCAGCCCCCAGCCCCCAGCCCCCAGCCCGGCGCCCGCTGCCGTTCCGCTCCCGGCTTCGAAGTAGCTCGCGTGCTACCCTTCATCGCCACCGTGGCGCTGCTCGGAGCCAACGCTCCGGGCGCGCCCGACTCGAGCCCGCCATGGCCCACCGGGTCCTGCTCATCGACGACGACGCGCGGCTCTTCGATCTCCTCCGCGAGTACCTCAGCAACAACGAGGTCCACCTCACGCACGCCGGCGACGGTGCGCGTGGCCTCGCGGCGCTCGAGCAGGGCGCCTTCGACGCCGTCCTCCTCGACGTGATGATGCCGGGCATGACCGGGCTGGAGGTCATCAAGCGCATCCGCGCCAAGTGGACCACCACGCCCGTGATCATGCTGACGGCAAAAGGCGACGAGACGGATCGCGTGGTCGGCCTGGAGCTCGGCGCCGACGACTACGTGCAGAAGCCGTTCTCTCCCCGCGAGTTGCTGGCCCGGTTGCGCGCGGTGATTCGACGCGCGCAGCCGCAAGCCGTCGCCGAGCGGCTGCAGGTCGGGCCGGTGCAGGTCGACGTGGCCACGCGCGAGGCGAGCGTGGACGGAAAGCCGGTGGAGCTCACCGGCCTGGAGTTCGACATCCTCCTCGCGCTGGTGCGCCGCGCGGGCCGGGTGATTCCCCGCGAGGCGCTGCTCTCCGAAGCGGGCCGCTCGGACGTGGTGGTGGGCGAGCGCACCGTGGACGTGCACATCTCCCACCTGCGCCAGAAGCTCGGCGACGATCCCCGCGAGCCGCGGCTCATCAAGACCGTCCGCGGCGTGGGCTACGTGCTGGCCAAGGAGGGCTAGCGCATGCACCGCCGCCGCCACCATGGCGCGCGCTGGGTGCGGCTCCGCCGCTGGCACCGGCACATGCGCAAGAAGGGCCTCTGGCCCATGGTGCTCACCTGGCAGCTCCACCGGCGCATCTTCTGGTGGATCGGGGGCGCCATCCTGCTCACCGCGCTGGCCGTGGGACTGACCACGCACGCGGTGTCGCGCGCGGCAGGGATGGGCGCGTGGCAGCGCGTGGCCACCGTGGGACAGAAGTTCCTGGCCGCGCGCTTCGCCGAGAGCTGGGACGATCCCGTTCGGCGCAGCGCGCTCCTCCACGATCTCGCCAGCCAGATGGAGCTCCACGCCGAGCTCGACGGCCCCGACGGCGCCGTGCTCGACCAGGTGGGCGGCGCGTGCCACCACGCGATGTTCGAGCTGCCCGTCGTCCGCAGCGACCAGACGCTGGGAAAGATCCGCGCCTGCGACGCGAGCACGGCGGCACCCTGGCGCGCTGCCCTCCCTGCCATGGCCGCGGTGTTCGTGCTCTGGGCGGTGGCCGGAAAGATCGCCCGGCGCATGGTGCGGCCGCTCTACCTCGTGCTCGATGTCGCCGAGCGCCTCGGGAGAGGCGACCTCAAGGCGCGCGCGCCGATGGCCCGGCACCGCCACTCCGACGAGCGCACCCTCGCGCGGGCCTTGAATCGCATGGCCGATCGCATCGAGCGCCAGATGGCCAACCAGCGCGAGCTGCTCGCGCAGGTGAGCCACGAGCTGCGCACGCCGCTGGGACACTTGCGCTTGCTGCTGGAGATGGCGCGAGAGAAGCAGTCCGGCAAGACGCTCGACGAGATGGAGAAGGAGCTCCTGGAGATCGATAGCCTCGTCGCGGATCTCCTGGCCAGCTCGCGGGTGAGCTTCGAGGCCCTGAACCTGCGCGATCTCGACGCCGGCGAGCTCGCGGCGCGGGCCCTGGAGCGCGCGGGCGTAACCGGCGACAAGCTCAAGGTCGAGGGCGCGCCCAGGATCCACGCGGACGCGACGCTGGTGGTGCGCGCGCTCGCGAACCTCATCGACAACGCCAAGGCGCACGGAAATGGCGTGGCGGCGCTGGAGGTGAAGCGCGAGGGCGAGCAGGTGCGCTTCGCGGTGATCGACGCGGGGCCGGGCTTCGCTCCGGGCGACGTGGACCGCGCGTTCGATCCGTTCTTCCACCGGCCGCGCGGCGCGGATGGCGACGGCGGCTCGCTGGGACTCGGACTGGCGCTGGTTCAGCGCATCGCGCGCGCCCACGGCGGCGACGCGATCGCGCGCAACCGCGACGGTGGCGGCGCCGAGGTGAGCTTCGTGGTGCGCGCCGCGGCGTAGCCAGAGGGCCCCGCGCAGGCGTACGCTTGCTCCATGCAGGTCTGCCCCAGGCACCGGGCGATGGTCGTGGAGCTCCGCGCGCAGGGGCCGTACTGCGAGTTCTGCGAGGCGTTCGTCGATCCGGTCTCCATCGCCGATCCGGAGCAGCCCGCGCCCTTCGCCCCCAAGCCGGCCCGACCCCCGCCGCCGCCCATCCGCTCCACCGGCAACGCCATCCGCGACGCCGATGTGCGCGCCTACCTCAAGCTCCTCGAGAAGGATCCCGACGACACGCGGCTCCTGCTGCGCGTCGCCGAGCTGTACCAGAAGGCCGGCGACAACGCGGAGGCCGCCAAGTACTTCCTCCGCGTGGCCCACGCCTTCCAGTCCGACGGCTTCTCGTTGAAGGCCGTGGCCGTCCTCAAGCAGGTGCTCAAGCTCGGCGCGGACACGCCGCAGATCCGCATCGAGCTCTCGCAGACCTACGAGCGCCTCGGCCTCGCCCAGGACGCCGCGCGCCAGCTCAAGGTCGCGTGCGCGCGCGTGGAAGCCGGCGGTGACTCGGGACAGGCCGCGTCGCTCTATGACAAGCTCGCCGCGCTGCTCGAGGCCGCCGGCGACGACGAAGACGCCGAAGAGGCCCGCGACCACGCCGCCCGCCTGCGCGGCAAGGACCCGGAGGGCCCGTGACCGAGCGCAAGCTCAAGAAGCCCGTCGAAGAGCTCCGCAAGGACCTGCTCGCCGACGCCCACACCCAGAACATCGCCAAGACGCTCGGCCTCACCACCGAAGCGTACGTGGAGAAGGTGCTGCACTACGCCACCCACCCGGACGAGAAGCCCGTCTTCAACATCCTCCCGGAAGACCAGGTCAAAGCCGCCGGTGGCGCCACGGTGGATGAGGTGAAGGCCTGGCTGGAGCAGGTCCGCAGCGGGAAGATCCAGCTCGGCCCCAAGGCGTATCAGGACGGCTTCGAGCCCGCGAAATCAAAGAAGTAGAAACGTCAACGACTTGCGACACAACTCGCGCCGCGGCCGCGCGAGAATCTCAATATCCACAAGGAGCAAGGCGATGAGCTTCTTCTCCAGCATCGGCAAGGCCCTCGGCGGCGTGCTTCACACGGTCACCCAGGTGGCCGACTTCATCAAGAAGCCGCTGGACATGATCACCAAGCCGCTGCAGAGCCTCATCGATCCCCTCCTCGACAAGCTCCCCTTCGGCATCGGCAGCTTCATCAAGCCCTTCGCCGACAAGTTCCTCAGCTCTGCGATCGGCTTCCTCGCCGGCGGTCCGCTGGGCGGTCTGATGGCCACGCTGACCAGCGTGGATGGCGTGGTGGACAAGGTCGACGACGTGCTCCACACCGTGGACGGCGTGGTGAACGGCGGCATCTCCAACCTGCCGCAGGCCGCGCTCTCGAACGTGCAGGAAGGCACCGCCTGGTCGCAGGCGCAGTCGCTCTTCGCCTAGCTCGGTCGCTCTCCGGTCGAACACGAAGGCCACTGCCCTCCCGGGCGGTGGCCTTTCGCATTTCTGGCGGATCGATTCCCGGGCGGGCGCACGCGCACGCGCTGCGTCGTCAAGGATTCGCGCGCGAGCATGCGGGCCCTACCGTGCAGCGATGCGACAACCCTACCGGGAGTACTCCATGACTCGAATTCTCATCGGCGCAGCCGCCGCCGCAGCCCTCACCCTCGCCGGCGCCACCAGCCGCGCGGACGACTCCGGCGCCACCACCCCATCGAGCGACACCTCGAACGTCCAGGGACAATCCAACGACATGGGCACGAGCACCCAGCCCTACCAAGACCAGGCAGGCCAAGGCCAAAGCGGCGCCCAGGGCTCGCAAGCCATGCCCTCCAGCGGCAGCCAGCAACAGGAGCAGACCGCGAGCGGCACCATCAAGAGCAAGAGCGCGACGTCGCTCACCGTCTCCGTGGCCGGCCAGCCTGACGTGACCCTCCTCACCAGCCCGTCGACGGTGATCGTGGACAGCAATGGCCTGCCCATCAAGCTCGACGCCGTGCAGGAAGGGCAGCAGATCCGCGCCAGCTACCGCATGGACTCCGGCCAGAACAAGGCCGACCAGCTCTTGATCGTCACCTCCGGCGGCCAGCAGCAGCAGCAGAAGCCGGCCGACCAGTTCCAGCAGAAGCTCGACCAGGACCAGAAGCAGCTGCAGCACGACCAGCAGCAGCAGAACCAGCAGCAGTATCCGAACCCGTAGCGCGGTTGGAAAGCGGGAGCCGTCCGCGTGGACCGCGCGGACGGCTTCCGGCATTCTCGGGCTTCCGAAAAAGGGGAGCCCACCACATGCACTCGCGCTGCCTGTTGCTCGCCACCTCGATCACCATCGCCGTCGCGTCGAGCGCGCACGCCAAGTCCAAGAAGGCCGAGGCGCCGCTGCCCACCACCATGGCCGCCGTGACGGACACCGCGGTGGACATCAACGAGAAGGACGCCTCGCGCAAGACGGCCGAGGAGTACCTGAACGCGCTCAGCGGCCAGGGCTCGGACCAGGGCCGCGATCACCTGCTGGGCGGCGCGACCATGACCGCGCGCATCTTCACCCTCGAGAACTGGAAGGTCGTGGGCCGCGAGAAGCACCGCCGCGAGGTGGGCGAGCTCTCCGACATCAACGCGCTCGTCGACGGCCTCGACCGCGAGGGCCGCACCGCGCTGGCCAAGATGATGGGCGGCGGCCCGGGCTCGGACGACATGTCCACCCACGAGTTCTCGGCCGAGGAGGCCAAGAAGATCCTCGAGCCCACCAAGCAGAAGGCCGCGCTCTTCAACAAGACCCACCCGGTGTTCGCGTACGTGGCCCGCGTGGACAAGGAGGTCTACTGGCACCCCAAGAACCCGTTCCGCGAGCTGCTCCAGCAGGCCGGCGCCAACGGCAAGTACACCATGGACTTCGACCTGTTCTGGATCGAGACCGACGAGGGACTGGGCGAGAGCAAGACCGCCCGGAAGTGGCCCCTTCGCGTGGTGCGCTTCGTGACCGACAAGATGGACACCGGGTTCAAGATCCTCCCCGCGAGCGACTGGAACGCGGAGTAGAGACAAGGCGGAAGCCCATGGCCGTCGCCCGAAGGCCGCCGGCGGGCCCGGGGGGCTCGGGGTTCCCCGCTTTCACAGAGCAGCTGCAGGTGCTTGGGGAACGGTAACGGTGATCGGTGTGCGGTGATCGGATCACTGCGTTCGATCCATTTTGGAGAGGAGCGCCTCCTTGAAATCCCACCGCGAGGAGCTCTGGTTCGAGACCCCGAACCGGATGGACTTCATCAACATCACGCCCCAGGTCGAAGCGGCCTTGAAGAAGAGCGGCGTGAAAGAGGGCTTGTGCCTGGTGAACGCCATGCACATCACCGCGAGCGTCTTCATCAACGACGATGAACGCGGCCTCCACTCGGACTACGCCCGATTCCTCGAGAAGCTCGCTCCCCACGAGCCCACCAGCGCGTACCAACACAACCGCACCGGCGAGGACAACGGCGACGCCCACATCAAACGGCAGCTCATGGGCCGCGAAGTGGTCGTCGCGATCACGAACGGCGCCCTCGACTTCGGCCCGTGGGAGCAGATCTTCTACGGCGAGTTCGACGGCCGCCGCCGCAAGCGCGTGCTGATCAAGATCATCGGCGAATAGCGCCCCGCTGGGGCACACGCGAATCCGCAGCGATCGCGTATCCTCGTGGGCCGCACACTCTCGACTGGGGGCCGACCGTGTTCCGACTCGCTTCCGTGCTCTGCGCGCTGGCGCTCTTCGCCACACCCGCACGCGCCGACGATGCCAAGCCCACTGCCGACGACGCCGCCGCACCAGGCGCCGCCGACGTCCAGGACGCCCCGCTCGACCGCACCACCGGCCAGGCCCAGAAGCCCCGCTCCCTCGCCGAAATCAAACAATCTGGTTACATCCGCATCCTGGTGCGCAACAACAGCACCAGCTTCTTCATCTACCGCGGCCACCGCATGGGCTTCGACTACGAGCTCGGCAAGCGCCTGGCCCAGCAGCTCGGCATCCGCGCCCAGTTCGTGGTCCCCAGAAGCTGGGACGACATCATCCCCGCGCTGCTCCGCGGCGAAGGCGACGTCATCGCCGGCGAGATGACCGTCACCCCCGAGCGCAGCAAGCAGGTCCGCTTCGCCGAGCCGTACCTCACCACGACTGAAGTGGTCGTGACGCGGAAGGGCGGCCCCGCCATCGCCAAGCCCGAGGATCTCGCGGGCAAGACGGTGAGCGTGCGCAGGTCGTCGAGCTACTGGGAGACGCTCAGCACCCTCAGCGACAAGCTCAAGGCCTCGGGCAAGCCGGCGATCACCCTCACGCCCGCGCCCGAAGACGCCGAGACCGACGACCTGCTCGACCAGGTGGAGCACGGCGAGCTCGCGATCACCGTCGCGGACGCGCTCATCGCCCACCAGGTGGCCGCGGCCATGGACAGGCTGGTGGTCGGCCCGGCGCTCACCGACGCGCGCAACCTCGCGTGGGCGGTGCGGCCGGATCAGCAGGATCTCGCCGGCGAGGTGGACAAGCTCTTCAAGGCCGAGAAGAAGGAGCCCGAGTTCAACATCCTCAAGCGCAAGTACTTCGAGGACGACCGCGACGCCAGGAAGCGTGTGGACGCCACCCAGGGCGGCAACGGCGGCTCGCTGTCGGCATACGACCCCGTGATCCAGAAGGCCGCGGCAAAGTACGGCTACGACTGGCGGCTGGTGGCGGCGCAGATCTACCAGGAGTCGCGCTTCGACCCGCACCGCAAGAGCTGGTGTGGCGCCCAGGGCCTCTTCCAGATCATGCCCACCACGGCGAAGGAGCTGGGCATCCAGGATCCGTACGATCCGCAGCAGGGCGTCGAGGGCGGGCTGAAGTACATGGCCCGGCTCACCAAGCACTTCGAGGACGTGCCGGATTCGGTCGAGCGCTACAAGCTCGCGCTCGCGGGCTACAACTGCGGCCCGGGCCACGTCGACGACGCGCGCAAGCTGCTGCGCGACAAAGGTCAGAAGGCGGAGACCTGGGAGCAGGTGCGCGTGGCCATGCTGGAGCTCTCGAAAGAGAAGGTGCACGGCGGCACGCACTACGGCTACTGCCGCTGCACCGAGCCTGTGGACTACGTGCGCCACATCACCGAGCGCTACGACGGCTACCGGCAGCTCATCCCCGAGGCGAAGGCGAAGTAGAAAACAGCGCGCCCCGCCTCCCTGGCGGAGCGCGCCGGAGCAGGCGGGGGCTTCGCTCAGTTCCAGCCGCGCGGCCCCTCGTGCTCGATTCGTTCGTGCTGAATCCACCACGAGCGACGCAGCCCGTCTTCGAAACGCGCCCGCTCAATCGCCTCCTGGCCGTCGAACCCCGCCATGCGCCGCCGGTCCCAGCCCCAGCTTCGGGCGAACTGATCGCGCCGGAACCGCTGCTCCGCTTCGAAGCTGGCGCGGCGCATGTGCAGCCGCTCCATCAGCTCGCGATCGCGCTCGAACCGCCAGTGATCGCGCTCCACGCGCTCGCGACGCTCACAGCCCGGATCCGCGTGGGCCGTCGAGGGAAGAATGGGCAGCGCGCCGGCCAGCAGCGCCGCGATGCCGAATGCCTTCATCATGGTGAGCCTCCTTGTTGCTCGCTGAGATCGACGCGCTTCGCCGGCTCGCATTCACCGCGTGAAGAACGAAAAACGCCCCGCGTCCAGAACGGACGCGGGGCGCGGGGCCGGCGCGGGGCTGCACTCAGTCGTAGTCGTAGTCGTTGTAGCCGTGGTGGTGGTGCGGCCGCTCCGCGCTGGCCAGCCAGTTGAAGAAGTTCTGCCGCCGCTCCGCCTGCGCCTGCTCGAAGCGCGCCCGATCCTCGGCCTGGCGGCCATCGAAGTCGCGCACGCGGCACGCGTCCCAGCCGTAGCGGGCCATGAAGCTCGCGCGCTCGCTGGCGAGCCGGGCGTTCTCGTTGGCCTCGCGCTGCGCCTGCTGCTGGTCGAAGCGGGCGATCTCCTCGCGCCGCCAGCCGCCGCGCTCGTGGTCGCGATCGCCGTCGCGGTCGTACCAGGTGTTCACGGGCACCGCCTCCGCCTCGTGCTCTGGCGCGCTGTACGCCGGCGCGTCGTAGCGGGGACCGTTGTAGGCCGGCGCGCCGTACCCGGGCGCCGCGTGGGCCGCCGCGCTCCCCAGCAGGCTGGACATCAGAACCACCGTCGAACCGATCTTGGCGAGCTTCATGGCGTCGTCTCCTTGCGTGTTCGGCAAGTTCGACGGGCGATCTGAACGGTCATTCAATTTCGTTCAAGGTCCTAGATTCTCGACCGAAACAATCACTGTCGCATCCGTATTTGACAGTGACATATGACGCTGTTACATTGGTTCCCATGAACGACGCGGCGCCCACCGGCTGGACCCTCGACGAGCTCGCGGCGCGCGCGGCGCTGGCGCTGGCCTCGGGTGCCGAGCAGCCGTCGGGTCGGGTGCGCGAGGTGCCGGACCTGCGCTCGATCCGCTACTACACGACGCTCGGCCTGCTCGATCGGCCGGCGGCCTTCCGCGGTCGCACCGCGCTCTACGGCACCCGGCACCTGGCGCAGCTGGTGGCCATCAAGCGGCTCCAGGCCCAGGGTCAGCCGCTCGCGCAGGTGCAGCGCACGCTGGCGTCGATGGATGAGCGCGAGCTGCTCCACCTCGCCGCCCTGCCCCACGACGCCAAGGCCGAGACGCTCCACGCGCCGCACCCCGACGCGGAGCCGGCGCCCGCGCGCGCGAAAGACTTTTGGACCGCACGGCCGTCGGAGATCGCCCCGGCTGCGCCGTCGTTGAAGGAGGAGCCCGGGCTGCAGGCGGTGGCGCTGGATGCGAAGGCGCTGCTGGTGCTCACCGGCGAGAAGTCGCTGGACCCGACCGATCTGGAGGCCATCCGCGCCGCGGCTGCGCCTCTGGTGAAGCTGTTGAAGAAGCGCGGCCTCTTGGGGCCGCACAACCCGGAGGAAGCCTGATGCTGCCGATCCTGACCGATGAAGAAGTCCGCCCGCTGATCCCCGTCGACGACGAGTGCGGACTCGGAGCACTGGCCACGCCGCTGGGCAACCTGCCCCTGGCCGCGGTGAACGTGAAGGGGCGCATCTCCGGGCTGCTCGCTGAGGTCACGCTGGAGCAGACCTTCAAGAACACCCACGCCCAGCCGCTGGAAGCGACCTACATCTTCCCGCTGCCGGATCGCGCGGGCGTGACCGGGTTCCGCTTCGAGGTCGCCGGCCGGGTGATCGACGGCGTGCTCAAGGAGCGCGGCCAGGCGCGCGAGGAGTACGAGCAGGCGCTGCAGAAGGGCCACCGGGCGGCGATCGCGGAAGAGGAGCGTCCGGGCACCTTCACCATGCGCGTGGGCAACCTGCTCCCGCGCGAGAGCGCCAAGGTGCGCCTCACCATGACCATGCCCCTGCCCTTTGCCGACGGCGAGGCGACGTTCCGCTTCCCGCTGGTGATCGCGCCGCGCTACATCCCCGGCGCGCCGCTTGGCGGCGAGGACGTGGGCTCGGGCACGGCGAGTGACACCGACGCCGTTCCCGACGCGTCGCGCATTACCCCGCCGGTGCTGCTGCCCGGCTTCCCCAACCCGGTGCGGCTGGCGATCGAGCTCGAGCTCGATGAGTCAGCGTTGAAGACGGAGAGCGTGCGCTGTGCGTTGCATGCGGCCGTCGAGACCCGCGAGGGCGGCAAGCGCGTGGTTCGCCTGCACCCCGGCGACCGGCTCAACCGCGACTTCATCCTGCGGCTCGGCTACGGCGTCGAGGCGGTGCGCACCGGCCTGTCCCTCTCGCCGGACAACGAGGGCGGCACCTTCGCGCTCACGCTCGTCCCGCCGACCAGCGTCAGCAAGAGCGTGCGTCCGCGCGAGGTGATCTTCGTGCTCGATCACTCCGGCAGCATGAGCGGCTGGAAGATGGTGGCCGCGCGGCGCGCCGTGGCCCGCATGGTGGACACGCTGACCGACCGCGATCGCTTCAACGTCATCGCCTTCGACGACGGCATGGTCAGCCCGCCCGCGTTCAACGGGCAGGAGCTGGTGCCCGCAACGGATCGCAACCGCTTCCGCGCGGTGGAGTTCTTGGCGAAGGTCGAGGCCGACGGCGGCACCGAGATGGCCCAGCCGCTCCAGCGCGCGGTGGGCGTGCTCGGCAGGGGCTCGCCGGAGCACGACCGCGTGCTCGTGCTCGCGACGGACGGCCAGGTGGGCAACGAGGACCAGATCCTTCGCAGCCTCGGCAAGCAGCTCGCCGGCATCCGCGTGTTCACCGTGGGCATCGACCGCGCGGTGAACGAGGGCTTCCTCCAGCGCATGGCCGCGGCCGGTGGCGGCGCGTACGAGCTGGTGGAGAGCGAGCAGCGCCTCGACGAGGCCATGGATCGCCTGCACCGCCGGGTGGGCACGCCCGTGCTCACCGAGCTCAAGATCGAGGGCGCGGGGCTGAAGCTGGACGCCTCCACGATCGCGCCGTCGCGGCTGCCCGACCTCTTCGCGGGCGCACCCGTGGTGATCAGCGGCCGCTTCACCGGCGCTGCTAAGGGTGGCGTCCGCCTCACCGCGCGCGACGCCGCCGGCCAGAGCTACAGCACCGAGCTCGCCGTTCCGCCCGCGCCCAACGCGGCGGTGACCACCGTCTGGGCGCGCGGACGGGTGCGCGATCTCGAGGACCGCTACGTCATCGAGGGCAGTCCGGGGAACCTCGCCGATGAGATCCTCAAGACCTCGCTGCGCTTCGGCGTGCTCTGCCGCTTCACGGCCTTCGTCGCGGTCGATCGCGCCGAGGTGGTGAACAAGGGCGGGCCCATCAAGCGCCAGACCCAGGCCGTGGACGCGCCCGAAGGCTGGGACATGCTCAAGGAGACCGCCGCGGGCGCACCCGTGTTCGCGGCCGAGCCCGCGATGGACGCGCTGAGTGAGTTCGAGGGCGCCGCTCCCGCCGAGGACGCCGACAACCTGGCCAAGGCTGAGCTCTCCCGTTCGGTGGCCGATGCCAAGGCGCGGCCCGCAACCGGGAGCGCCGCAGTCTACAACGCCCCGGCCAGGGGGCGCGCCAACGGAGGCGCCCCGGGCGCACCGCCTCCCGCCCCGGCCAAGCCCGCAGCGGCGCAGAGCGTGGCCATGCCCTCCCCGGCTGCGGCCCCCAAGCGCTCCGCCTCCGTCGCCGGCCCCGCTTCGCTCGCGAAGAAGGTGAAGGCCATCTTCGGTGGTGGCGCCAAGCGTGACGAGGCCGAAGCCCAGGAGCAGGGCGAGTCCGCGCCGGCGCTCCCGCTCGACGCCTACCGCGCGCGGGCCCGCGAGCTGCTCGAGCTCCTCCAGGGCTCCGCCGACGAGACCGCGCGCCGGGTGCGGCTGGGTACGCTGCTGGTGCGGCTGGGCATGCTGCTCGAGGATCTGCGCTCCATCGGCGCCGATCGCGGGCTGCTCGCCAGCCTCACCGCGCTTCACGAGGAGCTGCAGAAGGCAGTGCTGGCCCCGGTGCCGCCGCCGTACGAGGCCACTGCCGAGCAGGTGCTCCGCGCCTTCGCCGAGGGCGGGGGCAGCACGACGCCACGGGGCGGCGACGCGCGGCAGTCGTTCTGGAAGTAGGCTTCGGGTCCTCCGTTGAGGGGACCCATGGCCGGCTACTCCGGGACGCCGCTGCACCAGAAGCTGGGGCTCAAGCCGGGCACCGCCTACGCGGTGCTCGGCGCCCCGGCGGGCTATCTCCACAAGCTGGATCCGCCGCCCGGCGCCCGCGCCCTCTCGGGCACGAAGGGCGCCAACCTGGTTCAGCTCTTCGTCACCCGCGAGGCCGAGCTGCAGAAGCGCTTGCCCGCGCTGGTGAAGACGCTCCCGGCCGACGGCGCGCTCTGGGTGAGCTGGCCCAAGGGCAAGCAGAAGGCAGCGGTGCCCACCGACCTCGACGACGACATCGTCCGCGCGCGCGGGCTCGCGGCCGGGCTCGTCGACGTGAAGGTCTGCGCGGTGGACGAGATCTGGAGCGGGCTGAAGTTCGTGTTCCGGCTCGCGGACCGGCCCAAGAAGGCCCGCGCGAAGAAGTGAGCATCAGCCGGTGGCGTGTTCCTTCGGCACGATGAGGCGCAGCGCGCGGGGCAACACCTCCACGCGCGCGATCGGCGTGGCGGGGAACTCCTCGCCGTCGATCTGCGCGGCCAGCGGCACCTCGTGCATCTTCAGCCGCAGCTCGATCTTGCCCGCGCGAAGCCCGGTTGAGTGGGTGATGCCCATCTTCTCCAGGGCCACCGCCGCGGTGCCGCTCTGCTCCAGGTGCAAGAGCGCCTTGCTCATCCAGTCGCGCTTGCCCACGAAGGGCAGGACCTCGAAGAGCCCGTCGTCGGGCTTCGACTGGGGATCGAAGACCCACATCCCGCCGTAGATGCGCGTGCCCTTCACCACCAGATCCGTGAGGCCCTTCCAGGTGACGGTCTGGCCGTCGGCGTGGACCTCGGCGTCGAACTTGTCGTCGCTCATGTAGCTAGCGAGGAAGGTCCGCAGGAGCGCGCCCGCGTACACCAGCTGGTCGCGGTAGAGCTCGCGCAGCACCGGGATCTTGCCCACCACCTGGCGGTCCTCGTTGCGCAGCTGCAGCACGCGCGGGGAGATGCCCCAGCCCGCGGAGTCGAAGAAGAGGTCCTCCTTCACCACCTCGCCGGAGGGACCGATGGCGCTGATCTTGCCCACGTCGAGGGCGCAGCGTTGGCCCGCGGCCAGCACCTGCACGTTGCGCGGCAAGGAGGCCTCGTCGGACTCGAGCCCGAAGCTCTTGCCCTGGTCGTTCGCCGTTCCCGTGGGCAGCATGCCCAGCGCCACCTCGCCCGCTCGCCCCGAGTCGAGGATGCCCTTGGCCACCTCCGCAAACGTGCCGTCGCCGCCCATGTAGATGGCGACGCCGTAGCCCTGGGTGCGGAGGGCGTCGCGGACGCGGATCACCGTCCCGCCGTGCGGCGCCGTGGAGAGGAAGTCGTGCGGCACACCGGCGGCGTCGAGGAGCTCGCGCGCCCTGCCGATGCGCGCCGCGTTCTTCCCGCTCTGCGCGGTGGGGTTGGCCACCAGGACCGTCTTGGCCGCCATCGTCGTTCCCTCCTGCCTCCACGATCGCACAACCCTGCTGCGGCGCGTTCGACGATCGCCGTGCCTGGCGTGCTCCGGGACGCTAACGTGCCGCACGATTCACGCGAGCGCGCACGACCGCTCGCTGGCTCGCTTGACCTGGCGGCCTTCACACGATCTCGGAGCGCGGGTATGAGCGAGCCATGAGCGCGGACCGCCCCGCCGACCTTCGCGGACGCACCCTGCCCTGGACCACCCTCCAGCTCGCTCTGCTGGCGACGCTCATCCTCGCGGGCCTGGTGTTGCGCGCCTGGCACCTCGGCGCCGAGGGCTTCGCCGACGACGAGATCCACAAGTGGCTCGCCGCCAACCGCTACCTGCACGGCGACTTCGGGGGCGACGACCTCGAGCACCCCATGGTGATGAAGGCGCTCATCGCCCTGGCCATCGCGGTGCTGCCGAAGTCGCTCTCGCCCGAGGCGCTCACCCGCGTGCCCAGCGTGCTCGCGGGGACGGCGGCCATCTGGGCGGTGGCCCAGCTCGGGCGGCGGCTCTACGGAAACGGCGCGGGCCTGGTGGCGGCGGGGCTCTGCGCGCTCTCGGCCACCTGCGTGGGCTATGCGCGCATCGCCAAGGAGGACGCGCTCTTCGCCCTCTTCTTCGCGCTCATGTTCTGGAGCCTGGCCGAGGCGCGCGCGGCCGCAGACTCGCAGGACACGACCCGCCAGCTGCGCTTCGAAAACTGGGGCGCGGTGTTCCTGGGGGCGATGTTCGCGTCGAAGTACTTCGTGTTCGTGCTGCCCATGCTGCCCTTGCAGTACGCGGTGCTCCGGCAGGACTCGGCGTGGCGGGTGCCCTTTTCACGCTGGGTCAAGCTGAGCTTCCTGGCGCTGGCGGTGATGCTCGCGCTCGACTGGGTGCTCTTCATGCCCTCGAGCTGGCACTACATCGTGCACTACGTAGCCGGCGACAAGATCGCCGACCGCGCCAGCAGCGAGAGCTACTTCTTCATGGGGAGGCTCTGGGACAACCTGGCATTCCACGTTCGCGGGGCGGCGCCGTTCTATTTCCACCTGGTCTTCGCCGCGGTGAAGTTCGCGCCGCCCACCGCGCTGCTCATGGCCGCGGGCATCGCGCTCGGGCTCTGGCGTCGGGCCGCGGCCGACAAGCTGGTGCTGGCGTGGATCGCGTTCATGCTCTTCGTGTTCCTGGTCGCCGGGGCGAAGTACGGGCGCTACTTCTTCTGCATGATGCCGGCGTTCCTGGCCCTGGCCGGGAGCGCGGCGACGTGGCTCGTGCAGCGGCTCCAGGAGAAGCAGCAGCAGGCGGCCCTGGCCGCGCTCGCGGGCGTGGCCTTCGCCACCGAGGCGTTCGCCGCGGTGACCCATGAGCCGCACCCGCGCCTCTACGTGAGCGCGCTCGGCGGCGGCGACACCAACGTGGACTGGTTCTTTCCCCACTGCGACTACTTCGACGCTGGCGTGCGCGAGGCGGTAGCCCAGATCGCCGCGCGCTCGGAGCCCGGTGCCGAGGTGGCCACCGAGACGGACTGGGTGGTGCGCTACTACGCCGACCAGGCGCGGCGCACCGACCTGGTCGACACCGCCATCTTGCCCAACACCGGCTGCCTGCATGGACGGACCTGCTACGTGATCGTCCAGAGCGGGCGGCACTACTGGCACAACGAGGCCGCGCTGGATTTCCTGGCGAAGCAGAAGCCGTGGACCACCGTCGACGTGGCCGGACGGCAGGCCGTCGCCGTGTATCGGCTGGAGCCAGGCGCGCCGCTCTTTCCGCCCGCGACCGCTGCTTCGAAGTAGATTGCCCGCGAGCTCGGGAGCGCGCATGCACGTGGTGGTGACGGGAGCGTCGTCGGGGATCGGCGAGGCCATCGCCCGCGAGTGGGCCGCGGCCGGCGCGAACCTCACCCTGGTGGCCCGTCGCCGCGAGCTCCTCGACAAGCTCGCGGGTTCACTCTCCGTGAAGTGCAACGTCGTCGAGCTGGATCTCTCGGATCCGGTGCGGGCCACGTCGTTCCTCGAGGGCGCGGAGCAGGCGCTCGGGCCGATCGACGTCTTGGTCAACAACGCGGGCGTGCAGTACATCGCGCCGACGGTGGAGACCGACATCGATCGCGCCGAGGCCTCGCTGCGGCTGAACCTGCTCACCCCGCTGCGGCTCACCCGCGCGGTGCTGCCGGGGATGCTGGCGCGCAAGAGCGGCTGCATCGTCGACGTCTCCTCGATGGCCGGGATCGCGCCCACGCCGGGGATGACCTGGTACAACGCCGGCAAGGGCGGGCTGGGCGCGGCGAGCGAGGCGTTGCGCGGCGAGCTGCGCGGCAGCGGCGTGCACGTGGTGACCGTGTATCCCGGCCCGGTGCACTCGGCGCTCGCCGACGCGGGCATCGTGGCCTACGGCGGCGGGCTGGCGGCGCAGATCCCCATCGGCAAGCCCGAGGTGCTCGCGCGCAAGATCCGCCTCGCCACCGAGCGCAAGCGATCGCGCATCATCTATCCCGGCTTCTACGCGTTGACGCGCTGGTTCCCGAACATCACGCGCTGGTTCCTGGATACGTTCACGCCCAAGCCGAAGTCCAATTAACCTTTCGGTTACGTCGTCCCCCACTTGCGCTGCCACAGCAGGAACATGGCCATCGTCCAGAGCGGCTTGCGCAGATCCGCCTCACCGCGCAGGTGCCGCTCGAGCAGCGCGCGCGCGGGCCCGGGCGCGAACACGCCGCTCGACGCGAGCGAGCCCTCGCTGAACAAGTCCTCGTAGAGCGGCCGCAGCGGCCCGCGGATCCACTGCGCCACCGGGATGCCGAAGCCCTTCTTCGGCCGCGCGAGGATCTCCGCCGGCACGAGCTCGGTCAGCGCGCGCTTGAGCACCACCTTCGTCCGCGTGAGGGTGAGCTTGGTCTGCCAGGGCAGCCGCGCGGCGTACTCCACCACGTGCGTATCGAGGAACGGCGCGCGCACCTCGAGGCTCGCCGCCATCGACGCGCGATCGGCCTTCACCAGGATGTCGTCGGCCAGGTAGCGCCCCAGGTAGAAGCGCAGCGCCTCGTCCACGCTCCCGCTCTCGACGCCCAGCGCCTCCGCCCGCGCGGCCTCCGCGAGCGGCTCGCGGTAAACGACGTCGGGCTCCGCCAGCGCGGCCAGCTCGGGCGCGAGGACCTCGCGCAGCTCGCTCGGGGCGAGCGCGCCGATCCACGCCTGGTGACGCAGCGTGGGCTCCACCGAGAGCCCGCGGAAGAGCCGCTTGAGCCGGAAGTCGAGGCTCATGTTGCGCGCGCTCGCGGGCAGCTTGCCCACCGCGCGCTCCATCGCCGCCAGCGCCGCGTGGGGCAAGCGCGCCATCAACGCGGCCGGTCGGTGCGCAAGGAACGGATCGTAGCCGGCAAAGAGCTCGTCGCCGCCGTCGCCCGCGAGCGCCACCGTCACGTGCTTGCGCACGAAGCGCGAGAGCAGCAGCGTGGGCAAGAAGCTCGGATCCGCGAACGGCTCGTCGAGCGAGGCCACCGCGTCGGGGAGCAGGTCCAGACACGCCTTCCCCGAGAGCCGCTCGCAGTGGTGCTGCGTGCCCAGCCGATCCGCCGCGAGCTGCGCGAAGGCGCTCTCGTCGAAGCTCGCTTCCGAAAAGCCGATGGAGAACGTCGAGAGCGGGCGCTTGTGCTTCACGGCGAGCGCCGTGATCGCCGTCGAGTCCACGCCGCCCGAGAGGAACACGCCCACCGGCACGTCCGCGACGAGTCGACGCGCCACGGCCTGGTCGAGCAAGCGCAGGAGCTCGCCCGCGGCCTCGTCCACGCTCAGGCTCGCCAGCGATGCGTCCGGCGCCGGCAGCTCCCAGTAGCGCCGCAGGGAGAAGCCCTTCGCGTCGAGCACGGCCACGCAGCCCGCGGGCAGCTTGTGGATCCGCGCGTGGATGGAGCGCGGCGCGGGCACGTACTCCGCCGCGAGGTACTGCACGAGCGCCGTCCGATCCAGCTCGAGCGGCACACCGCCATGCGCACGCAGCGCCTTCAGCTCCGAGCCGAAGACGATGCGATTCGCCTCGAGTGACGCGCCCTCGCGCAACTCGCCGGCTTGAAACGCGCCGCCGCTCGCGAGCGCGTAGGAGAGCGGCTTCTTGCCCAGCCGATCGCGCGCCAGCACCAGCTTCCGCTTCGGCGCGTCCCAGATGGCGAGCGCGAACATCCCGTGCACGCGCTCCACGAACTGCTCGCCCCACTCCAGGTACGCGCGCAGGACCACTTCCGTGTCCGAGCGGCTGGTGAACGCGTGCCCCTTGGCGCGCAAGGTCTCGCGCAGCTCGGCGAACTCGTAGGCCTCGCCGTTGAAGGCGATGGTCACGCCGTCGCGGGTGAGCGGCTGCGCGCCGCCCTCGAGGTCGAGGATCGAGAGCCGCCGGTGCCCGAGCGCCACTTCACCCGAAGTGAAGATCCCCTCGGCGTCCGGCCCGCGGTGCACCAGCGCGGCCGTCATGCGCCGCACCGCGCCCGCGTCCGGCGCGCCCTTCAACCAGACCTCACCGGCGATGCCGCACATCGGCTAGCCCTGCGGGCGCAGCACCTCGGGCGGGTTCACCTGCTCGGCCACGAGGTACGGCCGCTTGCCCTGCGACTCGTAGTACGTGCGCACCATGAGCTCCGCGAGCAGGCCCATGAGCACGCTGGTCATGCCCGCGAGCATGAACATCACGCCCAACAGCGGCAGCGGCGTGGCGACGAAGTCACGCGTCCCGGTGAGCTTGAGGCCCACCGCGCCGAAGAACGCCAGGAACGAGAGCAGCAGCGAGACCAGCCCGAAGCCGCCGAAGACGTAGATCGGCTTGGTGGTGAAGCTCGCCAGGAACTTCACCACCAGCAGGTCGAGCACGACCTTGCCGGTGCGGCCCAGGCCGTACTTCGACACGCCTGCGCGCCGCGCGCGGTGGTTCACCACCTGCTCGGTCACCCGCGCGCCCTGCCAGCTCGCGTAGATGGGGATGAAGCGGTGCATCTCGCCGTAGAGCTTCACGTCGGCGAGCACGTCGCGGCGGTAGGCCTTGAGCGAGCAGCCGTAGTCGTGCAGCCGCACGCCCGAGATGCGCGAGATGAGCTTGTTGGCGATCTGCGAGGGCAGCTTGCGGCCGAACTCCTTGTCCTGGCGGTTCTTGCGCCAGCCCGAGACCACGTCGAACTTGGTGCTGTCGTCGCCGTTGCCCTCGAGCGTGGCCAGCAGCCGCGGGATGTCGGCGGGGTCGTTCTGGAGATCGCCGTCCATGGGCACGATCACCGCGCCGCGCGAGGCCTCGATGCCCGCGCTCATGGCCGCCGTCTGACCGAAGTTGCGGCGGAAGCGGATCACGCGCAGCCGCGGCTCGTGGGTGGCGAAGGCGGTGAGCTCGGCGAAGGTGCGGTCGCGGCTCCCGTCGTCGACGCAGATCACCTCGCTCGCCTTTCCCGCCATCCCGTCGAGGACGTCGAAGAGCTCCTGCAACAGCGGCCGGACATTCTCCGCTTCGTTGAACAGCGGGATCACCACCGACAGGTCCGGTGCCGGCAGCGTGGGCACCAGGGCCGGAAGGGAACGCAGGTCTCGAACGAGCTCGGGCATGGCGGGCGAATGGGTAACGGGCAAGGGATAGCCTCTCAACACAAGGCGCACGTCGCCGTGAAGAAGTGTGTGCAAGTTCGAGACCGCGTCGGCTTACCACTTCCTGGTGCGAGATTGCGGCAACTTGGGCACGGGTTGTCGAGTCGGCGTCAGCCGTTCTCAACAGGCGGCGGTGAAGGCTGGGCAGGGTTCGACAGGAGCGCCAGCGCGGGCAGGAGCACCAGCGCAGCAACGATGGAGGTGACCTCGCCCACCAGCGCGTACCAGCCGAACGACTGAAGCGCGCGGTTCAAGGCGATGATCAGCGAGCCGTAGCCGATCATCGAGGTCCACGAGCACAGCGCCACCGCCGGGCCCACCTCGGCCAGGGCAGCGAGCACGTCGCCGCCGCGCTCGCCCACGCGGACCACGACGTTGGCGCCATAGTCGACTGCAATTCCGAACGTGATGGGAAAGACGATGAAGTTGAAGAAGTTGATCTTGAGGTGCAGCAGCGCGGCTGCGCCGCCCATCAAGATCACCCCGGCGATGAGCGCGCCCAGCACCTCGGCGCTCTGGCGCACGCGGCGCAGGAACAGCGCCACCAGCACGCACACGCCCAGCAGCGAGCCCACCGTGGTCACCGGGCCTTCGACCTCGATGTTGTGAAGCAGGTCGGCGAAGACCACGTTCTCGCCGGTGGCATCCCAGCTCTGGTTGCCCACGGGCACGCTGCGCACCGCGTCCACGAAGGCCTGGAGATTCGGGCCCAGCTCCAGCTTGGCGTCGGGCTTGGCGGTGGCCACAGCCAGGCGACCCAACGTGCCGTCCTTCTCCCGGAAGCGATCGACCAGCGTCGGCGGCGCTTGGGTCACGTCGACCAGCGTCTGCGCGCCCAGGTCGGCCTTGATGTCGCGCAGCTTCTGCGCCTGATCTTTGGGAAGCGCATCGAGCACGGCGTCGGAGATGCGGTCGTGCAGCTTCTTCGCGATGGCGAGCTTCGCGGGCTGGTTGGAGGGCACCACGCTGGAGAGCGTGTCGCAGCCGTCGACCACCGGTGCGAACCGCGGATCGCCCATCCGTCCGCGCACCACCGCACAGAACGCATCGGCCTCCGCGACGCTCGGGAGCAGCGCGATGGCGCCGGCGCTGGAGCGACCCATGGCCTGGTTGGCGCGGAGGTTGTCGCGCTTGAGGGTCGCGACCTCGGCGCCCTTGAGCTCGTTGGTGAGGTTCTCGAGGTTGCGCTCGATGGCGGTGGGCGCCTGGCGCACGAACACGACGATCGACACCACCAGCGCCACCCCAAATCCGAACACCAGCGCGCCGGGCTTGGCGAAGACAGCCTTGAGCCACGCGGGCGCGGGCCGAACCGGCGAAGGCGGCGCGGCGGCGGCCTTCATGGGCAGGATCTTCTCCCACACGGCGAGCATCGCGGGCAGCAGCGCGAAGGTGAACAGCCAGCAGAGCAGCATGCCCACGCCGCCGATGAAGCCGAAGTGCCGGAAGCCGCGGTTGGCCGCGAGGATGAGCATCGCGAACGAGACGCTCGACGCCGCCGAGGCGAGCAGCGTCGCGCGCGCCGCCGTCACCGCGCCCTCGATCGCCGCAGGCTCCAGCCCAACGCCCGCACGACGCAGCTGGCGCACGCGCGCCAGATAGATGAGCCCGTAGTTGATGCCGTTGCCGACGACGATCGATCCCAGGAACGCGGTCTGCGTGTTGAGGTAGCCGATCACCAGTCGCGTGATGCCGAACGTCGCGGCCACGGCCATGAGCACGGTGGCGCCGAGCGAGAGCGTGGAGCGCAGATCGCGGAAGAAGAGGAAGAGCGAGCCCAGCACCAGCGAGAGGCAGAGCAGCGCCGTCGACGCCACGTCGCGCAGGATGGCCTCGTACTCGGCCACGAAGAGCGGGAACGTGCCGCCGAAGCCCACGCGCAGGTGCGCTTCGTCGAGCTCCTTCTGGTGCGAGTCGACCACCGCGTGCATGCGCGCGAGCAGCGCCTTGGCCTCGTCGACGCCGAGCGCCGTCCCCGCGGGCCGCACCACCAATGTCAGCGACGTCTTGTCCGGGTGAACGAGGAAGCCGTCGTCGTAGCGCGCGAAGCGCTCGGCCACGCGCTGGCGCGGCGTCGGGCCATTGGGATCCAGCGTCGCGGCGCCGCCATCGGGCGACTCGAAGGTGAGCGGCCCCGCGTCGACGGCTTCCCCATCGAGCCCGAGATCGAGCTCGACCGCTTTGTGCTTGCGCGCCGCGATGGCGTGGTCGAGGGCGTCGTAGGCCTGCTGGAGCTGGTCGGTCGAGAGAAAGAGCGGCCAGTGGTTGGCGAAGTAGTCCTCGGTGGGCTTCACGTTCCACTCGACGGAGCGAATCGTGTCCGGCCCGAGCGCGAGCAGCTCCTTCGCGAGCGTGGGAGCGAGCGCCTTGGCGCCTGCGAGCCCCTGCGGTCCATCCTTCGCTTCCACGGAGAGCAGCACGGTGCCGTCGCCGCCCACGCGCCGCACGAGCTCCTTCACGTTGCGCACGCTGGGGACATCGCTCGGCAAGAGCTCCTCGAACGAGCTCCGCACCTCGAGTCCCGAGGCCAGCCACACGGACCCGCCGGTGATGGCGAACGCGATCGCGAGGACGAGCCACGGCTGCCGCAGGCCGGCGCGCGTGAGGCGGGTGATGAGCGCGTTCACGGGGCGGGTTGTAACGAACCCACCAACAATCCCCAACTCATTCGTGGGTCAGGCGCCGCTCGACGTCGAAGGAGGGGCGGCGGCGGGCGCCGCGTCGTCCTCCTCGAAGCCGTAGCTCTCGCCCGGCGCCTTCGCCCAGAAGCGGATCGCCTTCTGCTCCAGCGCCAGCACCTGCTCGGCCACATTCCGCGGCACCAGCGCGTACGGCCGCTCGTTGCCATTGGGCCGGTCGACGATCGCCAGCTCGCCCTTCTCCAGCGCGGCCACCTGCTCCGGCGTGAGGTGCATGCGCCGCAGCTCGCGCTTCCGGGTGCGGAAGAAGAAGGTCTGCTCGCCGGTGGTGTCGATGCCGTGCGCGTCGCAGAGCGCGCGGATCTCCTTCTGACGATTCGCGGCCTCGCGGTTGAGCCGGCGCTCGCGCTCCTTCTCGCTCTCGACGGGCGCGGCGGGCGGCGGCGGCGCGGCCTTCTTCTCTTTGCGCGCGCGGCGCTCGGCCTCGGCGCGCGCGGCGCTCTGGTCGGCCTGCTCGCGGGAGACCACGCCCGCCTGGAGGAGTTTGTCGCGGAGGCTCTGCATGCGGCCATTTTCGGTAAGCCGCAGGCCGCGGATCAAGCGATCCGAGCGCGCGATGAATGAAACCCGGCGGACCCCGTCTGAAAGGGCGAGCGCGGCAATCCAGCCGCCCCGAAAAGAGTGAGGTTCATCATGTTCCGCAAGACCCTGTCCGCCCTGGTTGCCGTTGCCGGTCTCTCCTTCGCTGGCGCCGCGTTCGCCGCGCCCGCGCCCGTCCTGGAGAAGCCTGCTGTGGGCGCCGCCGCCAAGCCCAGTACCAGCAAGACCAAGGTGAACAAGACCAAGGTGACGAAGGTCACCAAGGCCGAGGGCGTGAAGACCCAGAAGGCGCAGCCCCGCAAGCCGAGCAGCAAGATGGTCCGCACCAACAACAAGAAGGTCGTGCGGGCCTCCACGACCACCGCCAAGCCGGCCGCGACCACCCCGGTCGCCAAGTAGTGCCGCGCCGAGAAGGTGGAACCGAGGGCCCCGCGCGAGCGGGGCCTTCGTGTTTTCAGCGCTCGCCGTGCGTGGCGGTGACGATGGTGCCGATGCCGCCGCGCACGTTGAAGCGGCCCACGACCTCCATCCACGCGGGCTGCACCGCGTTCACCAAATCGTCGAGGATGGTGTTGGTGACCTTCTCGTGGAAGGCGCCCTCGTTGCGGTAGCTCCAGAGGTAGAGCTTGAGGCTCTTGAGCTCCACGCACAGCTTGTTGGGCACGTAGCGGATGGTGAAGTGCGCGAAGTCGGGCTGGCCGGTGAGCGGACAGATGCAGGTGAACTCGGGGCAGTCGAAGGCGATCTCGTAGCCGCGGCCCGGGCGCGGGTTGGGGAAGGTGTCGAGCTGTTTGCCCGGCGCGGCTTCCTTGGGCTGCAGCTTCGGGGTGAGCTTGGACTTGGGCATCGGCGCTTCCGTACGCGAGTTCGGCGCGCTGCTATAAACGCCGCCCGCGCCGCCATCAAGGCTCCTCTCACGTGTACGCGCTCGTCCGCCCGCTCCTCTTCCTGCTCGACGCCGAGGCCGCGCACCGCCTGGTCGTGGGCGCGATGTCGCTCTGCGCGCGCGTGCCGTTCCTGCGCGCGCTGCTGCACGGGCTCTACGCGCCGGATCCGGATCCGCGGCTTCAGGCGGACGTGTTCGGGCTGAAGTTCGAGTCGTGCGTGGGGCTCGCGGCCGGCCTCGACAAGGACGGCGAAGCAGTGGCCGCCTGGGAAGCGCTCGGGTTCGGGTTCGTGGAAGTGGGCACGGTGACGCCGCGCGGGCAGCCGGGAAATCCGCAGCCGCGCCTGTTTCGACTGGTGCCCGATCGCGCGCTCGTGAACCGGATGGGCTTCAACAACCACGGCGCCGAGCACATGGCGGCCGCGCTGGCCGCGCCGCACGCGCGCGTGCTGGGCGTGAACCTGGGCAAGAACAAGGACACGCCGCTCGAGCAGGCGCCCGACGATTACCTGGCCGGCTTTCGCGGGCTCGTTGAGCGCGGCGACTACTTCGTCATCAACGTGAGCTCGCCCAACACGCCGGGCCTGCGCACGCTGCAAGGCGCCGACGCGCTCGCGGGCATCGTGAAGCCGGTCATCTCCGCGCGCGACGCGATGGCCACGCGCAAGCCGGTGCTGGTGAAGCTCGCGCCGGATCTCGCGCTCGATGAGGCCGTGGAGCTCGCGCGCGCGTGCGAGGGCTGGGGCGTGGACGGGCTCGTGATCTCGAACACCACGCTTCGACGCGAAGGGCTGCGCTCGGATCCGAAGCTGGTAACCGAAGCGGGCGGGCTCTCGGGCGCGCCGGTGCGCGAGCTCTCGACGGCCATGATCCGCGCGGTGGCCGCGGCCACCAGGCTTCCCATCATCGGCGTGGGCGGCATCTTCAGCGGCGCGGACGCGTACGAGAAGATCCGCGCCGGCGCGTGCCTGGTGCAGCTCTACTCGGGCTTCGTGTACGGCGGGCCGGGAACGGTCGGACGCGTGGCGCGCGAGCTGTCGGCGCTGCTCGCGCGCGATGGGTTCGCGAACGTGCGCGACGCGGTGGGCGCCGATCTACGCCGCTGACGACGAGCCCGTGGCGAACTTCTCCGTGCCGTCCGGCTCCTTCGCGGCGTCGCGACCGATGGTGCTCACCCGATAGGCCACGTTCCGCGCGCGCATCACCGCGCCGAGCGGCTTGTGCTCCACGCGCGCGTGCCAGGGATCGAACGAGAGCGTCTCGATCCACGCGGCCAGCTCGCGCCCGCGCTCGGTCGATACGTCCTGCTTCGCGATCTCCAGCCTCCCCACGGTCACGTACGGCGACACCTCTTCGATCCAGTTCACGCTCGGATCCTCGATGGGCGTGCGCGCCTCGTCGACGAAGAACTGCGCCTGGAGATCGAACGTCACCGGTCCCGAGCGCAGCCGATTGGCGAGCTCGTCGCCGAGCGAGTCGGGCGTCTTCTGCGTCGTCTCCGCCGCGGCGTGCGGCACCGCGCGCAGCCGCACCGCGTACTTGCCGAACTGGATCGGCGCCTCGCTGTGGAAGCGCGTGGTCGCAACCGACGAGATCGGCGCGCCCAGGCCCGCGCTCATCGCCTTGCCGATGGTGATCAGGCGACCGAGCCCGAAGCGGAAGATGAACTTGAGAATCCCGAACGGCGGCGACGCGGCGCCAACCACCAGGTGCACGAACTCCTCGGGGTTCTTGAACGGAATGAACTCGCTGCGGTTGAGGAGGAAGTCCTGCGTCTTTGCGTCCTCCATGCCCGGAATGACCTTCTTGCCGGACACGCCCACGACCTTGATGGCCATGGCGCGCACGTCCGGCTTCTTGTCGGACTGCGGCACCGGCGAGCCGTTCGAGAAGCGCACGTAGGCTTTGTAGGTGCTCGGCTCGGTGAAGAGCCCCGAACGCGCGTGCTCGGGAAGATCGGGCAGCACCGTGAACGTGCCCTCGACGCCCGCCGTGGCCTTCGCGTGCAGCGTGCGCGTCTTGTCGCCCTTGGCCGCGCGCAGGTGCAGCTGGCGGAGCTGCTCGGCGAGCACCTCGAACCGCTCGTTCTCGCCGGCCGGGATCTGCTCTTTCCATTCGGTCGATGGATTCATGCGCGACACGCTACCTCACCCCCGGGGCCGCTGGCAGGATGCACCCATGCGAATGCGCCACCTCTGCTTCGTCGCGCTGACGCTGATGGGCTGCTCGGGTTCGTCGAGCAGCAGCGCCAGCTCCAGCACCTCCGGCAGTGGCGCCACCACGGCCACGGGCTCCAGCACCGGCGCGTCGACCGCCACCGGCAGCACCTCCGGCGGCAGCACCAACGTGGCCTCGAGCAGCTCCAGCACGGGCTCGAGCAGCAGCTCCGCAGCCTCCACGGGATCGAGCGGATCCACGGGCACCAGCGGCTCGAGCGGATCCACCGGCGGCCTGTCGGACCTGTGTACGCAGACGGGCGGCACGGTCACGACCGACCTGTGCTGCGGCAGCGTGTCCGACTTCCCGAACATGTGCCTGGTGGGCGCGTGCAGCTGCGCGCCCTCGAGCAGCCACGACGTGCAGGTCTGCAGCTGTCCGGGCAACACCTGCTTCGATCCCACGAACGGCTGCCAGTAGCCGCCGGTCGGCCTTGGGCTCCGGGGCACTCAAGCGGATAATGCCGGGATGCCCGCCGCGAGCTGCCCAGCGGATCCGGTGATCGAGGCCTTCGCCTCGAGCCGCCTCCCCGACGCGCATGCGGCCGAGGTCCGCGAGCATCTCCAGACCTGCGCGAGCTGCCGCCAGCGGATCGCGCGCGCGCACGACTCGCTCGAGAGCGCCCGCGCGCGCACCATCGACGGCGGCGCGGCGGCCACGCACATGGTGGGCTCGCCCTCGCCACTTCCGCCCAGCCGGCCCGACGAGATCTCCGCGCCGCTCGAGCGCGGCGAGACGCTCGGCCGCTACCTCATCATCCGCGCGCTCGGCGAGGGCGGCATGGGCGTGGTGTACCTCGCCTACGATCCCGAGCTGGATCGGCGCGTGGCGCTGAAGCTCCTCCGCGCCGACGCCCTCGCCCGCGGCGACGTCGAGACCGCGCGCATCCGCCTGCTGCGCGAGGCCCAGGCCATGGCGCGGCTGCAGCACCCGAACGTGGTGCAGGTCTTCGACGTGGGCATGGTGGGCCAGAAGGTCTACCTGGCCATGGAGCTGGTGGAGGGCACCACCGTGAAGCGGTGGATGCGCTCGGAGCGCAGGCCTTGGCGCGAGGTCTTGCGCATCTTCCTCGACGCGGGCCGCGGGCTCTGCGCCGCGCACGCCGCGGGCATGATCCACCGCGACTTCAAGCCCGACAATGTGCTCATCGGCAAGGACGGCCGCGCGCGCGTGACCGACTTCGGCCTGGCGCGCGCGCTGGACTCGTCGGAGCCGGAGCACCGCACGCCGCTCGATCCCGACGACGCCGACAGCCACTCCGACGGCGGACACCTGAACCAGCCGCTCACGGTCACCGGAACGATCATGGGCACGCCCGCGTACATGGCGCCGGAGCAGGTCGTCGCCAGCCGCGTGGACGAGCGCACGGATCAGTTCAGCTTCTGCGTGTCGCTCTACGAGGCGCTCTACGGCGAGCGGCCCTTCGAAGGTCGCGCGGATCCGCGCTGGCCAGTGCCGCCGCGCGACGCGCCCAAGGGCAGCAACGTGCCCACCTGGGTCCGCCGCGCCGTGGTGCGCGGGCTCGCGTTCAAGCCGGAGCAGCGCTGGCCGAGCTTGCAGTCGCTGCTCGACGCACTCGCCAACGATCCCGCCGTTCGTACGCGACGGCTCGCGGCGGTGGGCGGCGCGACGGCGCTGCTCACCCTGGCGAGCGGGGTGATCGTCTTCCTGCTCGCGCACCGCCCGCCCGACGTGTGCGATCACCCCGATGCGCAGCTCTCGGGCATCTGGGACGACGCCGCACAGAAGCGGGCCCATGCCGCGTTCCTGGCCACGGGCCTCCCCAGCGCCGAGACCACCTGGGGCTATGCCGAGCGCGCCATGGCCAAGCACACCCGCGCCTGGGTGGAGCAGTACCGCGACGCGTGTCACGACGCGCGCGTGGCCCACACCGAGAGCGAGAGCGCGCTCGACCTGCGGCTCGATTGTCTCGCGAACCAGCGCACCGACATCAGCGCGGTGGTGGCGCTCTTCGCGCACGCGGACAAGACCATCGTGCAATCGGCGAGCGGCGCCGCGGCGAGCCTGCCGCTGGCGAGCGACTGCTCCGACGCGCGCGCGCTGGCCCTCATCGAGCCGCCGCCGCCCGACGTGACCGCGAAGGTGGAGGATCTGCGCGGACGACTCGCGGCGGCCAAGGCGCTCTCGGGCGCGGGCATGTACGGCCAGGCAATCGCCGCGCTCACGCCGCTCGCGAAGGAGTCGCACCAGCTCAACTACCGCCCGCTCGAGGCCGACGTGCTCTTCAACCTCGGCCACGCGCAGGGGCGCAACACCGAGTTCTCCTCGGCGACGGCGACGTTTGGACAAGCGCTCGACGTGGCCCTGGTGGCGCGCACCGACGTGCTCGCGGCCCGCGCAGCGGCACGGCGGGTGGGCGCGGCGAGCCTTGCGGGCAAGAGCGCGACCGAGGTCGATGCCGATGTCGCGCAGGCGCGGCCGCTGGTGGAGCGCGTGGGCGAGCAGAGCGTGGCCGCGGTGGAGTTCGAGCAGGCGCTGGGGCTGCAGTACTCGAACCGCGGCCGCGAGATTGAAGGCCTCTTGCACTTCCAGCGCTCGGAGGACCTCGCCGAGAAGGTCTACGGCCTGGACAACCCGCAGACGCTGATCGCCCTCAACAACCTGGGCGCGGGCTTCAACGGCGTGGGCAAGTACGACGAGGAGATCGCCGCGTACAAGCGCGCGCTCGAGGTGTCGGATCACATCTTCGGGCCGGAGAGCGACAACGCGCGCATCGTCTGGACCAACCTCGCGCAGGCCTACGCCGACCTCGGCCGCACGCCGCCCACGCTGGAGGCGCTGGAGCACGTGCGCGCGCTGTCCAAGGAGCACGGCGACAACCTCTACACGTCGACCGCGCTCGGTGCGGCGGCGCGCACGCTCGCTGTCGATGGCCGTGTCGCCGAAGCGGAGAAGCTCTCGGATCAAGCGATGGCCATCGCCCAGCAGCGCGGCGCGACCGAGGTCCCGGACATGGCCGACGTGCTCCGCTACGCATGCGAGGTGCACCTCGCGGCGAACAAGCCAGAGCTCGCGGTGCGCGACTACGAGGCCGTGGTCAAGGTCATGACCGGCCAGCTCGAGCCCGACAGCCCGGACTGGGTGCAGTACCTCCGCGTCGGCGGCGCGGCGTACCTCCTCGCGGGCCAGCAGCCGAAGGCGCGCGCGATCCTCGAGCGCGGGCTGGGCCTCGCCAAGAACCGGCCGTTCTATCCGGGGTGGATCCCGGAGATGCGCTTCAACCTCGCGCGCGCCGTGGCGCCCACGGATCCGCGGCGCGCAACGGAGCTCGCCAAGCAGGCCCACGACGAGCTCGCGAATGTGCCCGCTCAGAAGGCGCTGCTCGCCGAGGTGGACGCGTGGCTGCAGAAGAGCCCGCGGTGAGGCTCAGAGCTTCTTGAAGTACACCAGCTCCGCCACACCGGAGAGCACGTAGTCCGGGAGCGCGCCGACGCGCGCGTAGCCCTCGCGCTCGTAGAAGCGCTGGCCGTCGTGGTTGAAGTCGCTGCACAAGAGAATCAGCTCCGACCGCGTGGAACGCGCGGCATCCTCCGCGCCGCGCAAGAGCTCGCGACCCACCCCGCGCCGATTGCCACCGGGCGCGACGCCGAGCCACTTGAGGTACGGCGAGCGTCCGAAGCCCGCCTGCGCCTGCACCCACGCGAGCCCGCCCAGCCCGCCATCGACATCGATGGTGAGCACGGCCTCGCCGCGCGAGAGCCCGCCCGAGAGCGCTGCGCGCGCGGAGTCCGGCGTGACGCCGTAGCGCTGCCAGAGCGGCGTCTCGGCCACGATCCGCGCGAGCGCCTCGAGATCCGCTTCGCGCGCGGCACGGACCTTCACGCCGCGAGCTCCGGCTTGGCGGGCGCCTTCTGCGACTCACGCGCCGCCTTGCGCTGCTTGCGCGTGGTGAACTGCTGCCGCCGGCGAATCAGGTAGGCCACGATCGCCAGGTTCAAGATCAGCGCGCCCACCTTCTTGAAGCTCGGCTCGTGGATGAGCTCGTAGAGCTCGAACGGCACCGGAATCAGCGTGGCGATGACCACCAGCAGCTCTGCCCACTTCCGCCGACGCAAGAGGCCGTAGCCCTCGGTGCAGAGCAGGCAGCCGTACACCACGCCCACGCTGGCGATGGCCTTGAGCTTGCCCGAGGTGATGGTGTCCGCCTGGTCGTAGAGGAACGTCACCAGCCGCGAATCCGGCGCGAGGTGCGCGAACGCCACCAGGTGATCGACCAGGTCGTCGAGGTCCTTGCCCAGGAGCTCAAAGACACCCGCGGCCGTGGCCAGCAGGATCACGCCCTTGAACGCCTTGAAGATGCCGATGGCGGTGATGAGCCGCCCTTCCGCGTGGCTCTGCACGTGCTCCGCGCCCTCGCCCGGCTCGGCCTGCGTCGCGGGGGCGGCAACAGGCGGCAGGGCGGGCTCGGTCATGGGGTGGTCCACTGGTCGGTGAGGGTGTTGGTTCCCTCATCGTATACGCTGACCTGAAGCCTACCGCTCGAGAGCTGGTCGATCATCGCGTAGCCGTAGCCCGGCGCGCTGTTCGCCAGGGGAGCGCCCGCGGTGCCGAGCACCAGCTCGTTCGGGTGCGGGCGATCGTAGGTGTGCGAGTGCCCCGTGAGGATGAGCGTGGGCGGGTACTGCGCGATGAGCTGCTGGAAGGTGCTCTCGTCGTTCTCGGTCGAGTCCGAGGGGTAGTGCTTGAGCACCACGTGGTACGGCGCGCTCGACGAGAGCTCGCTCGTGAGCCACGTCATCTGCCGGCTGTCCCAGTAGGTGTCGTCGGCGACGGTGAAGCGCACGTCGCCCTTCTGGGTGTGGATGGTGAAGCCAAAGTACGAGAGCGGCTGGTTGAGCTTCTGGTGGAAGACCGTCACGTCCACGCTGTCGGTGTCCTCGTGGTTGCCCAGCGCGGCCGCGAACGGCCGGTCGAGCTGGTTGCGGGCGCCGAGGAAGAGGTCGATCTGCGCGCCCGCCGCCGAGCCGTCGGGCGGGTTGAGCGTGTAGACCATGTCGCCCGAGAAGAGCGCGAAGTCCGGTCCGCGACCGGCGATCTGGCTGAAGATGCGGGTGATGATCGTCGTGGGATAGGCGCCGGCCGCTCCAGCTGCCGTGTTCACGTAGTTCGACGGCCGGCAGTCGCCCATCACCGCGAAGTGCATCAACCCCAGCGTGAGGCCGTCGAGCGGCGTGTTCGCGTGCAGGCCGGTGGTGCCCGTGGTGCTGGTGCTCGTCGACGTGCTCGTGCTGGTGGAGCTGGTGCCCGTGCTGCCCGTGGTGCCGGTGGTGTTGCTCGCGGCGCTCGTCGTGCCGGCGGTGCTCGACGTGCCGGTGGTGCTCGACGGGCCGGTGGTGTTGCTCTGGCCGGTGGTGTTCGTCTGGCCGGTCGTGCCGCTGTCGGTGCCGCTGCCGGACGAATCGGTGGTGGAGCCGTCGGTGGTCGCGGTGGTGGTGGCGGTGGTCTGCACGGTGGCGCCGCCCAGACACCCGGCCAACAGCACGGCGAGCGCGCCCACGAGCCTCGTACGGATTTGCATGAAAACGCCTCGACGCCCCGGCCTGGACCGCGCACCATACCTTTTCAGCGAGCCGGTTTTCCACGCCGCCCGCGGCGATGCATTTGGCGACGTTGATTTACAAGGATCTTGGCCATGCCCGAGCTGCCGGATCTCGAGTACGTGGTGGGCGAGCTCAACGCGCACGCGGTGGGGCAGACGATCACCGCAGCGCGCGTGAAGGAGCCCGTGGTGCTGCGCCTGGCGCTCGAGGGCGATCTCGGCTCGCTCACGATCGGCAAGACGCTCGAGAAGGCCGAGCGGCGCGGACAGTTCGTGCTCTTCGACCTGGGCGAGGTCGATGTCGTCGTGAATCCCATGCTCGCGGGGCGGTTCTCGCTGGCCGCGCCGGACGACAAGGGCTCGCGCTCGCTCTGCTTCTCCTTGTCGCTCTCGGGCGGGCAGGAGCTGCGCTACCTCGACGACAAGAAGATGGGGAAGGTCTACGTCGTCCCGCACGGCGATACCTCGCAGGTGCCGCTCCTTGGCGAGCTCGGCCTGGACGTGATGTCCAAGCAGTTCACCCGCGAGGCGCTGGGCAAGCTCGTGGACAAGCGCCGCCAACAAGTCCGCCCGTTCTTGATGGACAAGCGCGCGCTCTCCGCCATCGGCAACGCCTACGCCGACGAGATCCTCTGGGCCGCGCGCATCCACCCCAAGGCCTGGTGCAACAAGCTCACCGCTGAAGAGCTCGACGCGCTCTACGCATCGATTGGCAGCGTCCTGCGCGCAGCCATCAAGGAGGTCGCCAAGCGCGGCGCCCCCATCGACGAGAAGGTGCGCGACTTCCTGCAGGTGCGCGGGCGCGCGGGCGAGCCGTGTCCGCGCTGTGGAACGAAGATCCGCACCGCGCGCGTGGTCGACGCCGACGCCTGCTTCTGTCCGAACTGCCAGCCCGCCACGCGCAAGCTCTTCATCGACTGGACGAAGGCCGGAAAGAGCTAACTTAGCGGCGCACCACGTTCGCGCGCTGGTACCAGAGCGCAAGCTCGGTGCGCCCGGTGAGGTCGAGCTTGTCGAAGAGCCGGTGGAGCTGGTTGCGAACGGTATTGGGCGAGGTCCCCAGGAGCGCGCCGATCTCCCGGTTGCGCAGCCCCCGAGCCACCAGCTCCGCCACCTGCCGCTCCCGCGGCCCCAGCGCCTCCATCGACGGCGACGCGCCCCGCGACGGCCCCGCGAACGCCACGTGCGCGATGCCCAGAAGCGGCATCACCTGCTGCACCACCTCCAGCTCGCCGGCGCCGAAGCCCTTGCCGCGCCCGTGCCGGCAGAGGTGCAGCTTGGCCAATGGCTCGCCGCGCAGCTCGAGGATGCCGATGAGCTGGCTGGAGATCCCCTGGGGCCGGGTGATCTCCGCGAAGAACGGCAGCTCCCGGAGCTCGGCGCCCGAGTAGACCGAGCGGTCGATGAAGGCGCCCCGGCCCTCCTTGGCGGCCTGCTTGGTGCGGAGCAGATCGGCGTCGTAGCGGCTCGACTCGGCCTGGTAACGCTGCAGGTACGGGCGGTACGGCTCCTTGTTGAGCATCGCCAGCGGCCGCCGCGGCTTGCCCAGCCCCATCACCATCGCGGAGTCGAAGCCCAGCGCCGCTTGCAGCCGCTCCAGCGCGCGCTGCGGAAAGCGCAGCGGATCCGCCACCGCGTGCGCCTCCTCGACCAGCTCCGCCACCAGCTGGTGGCTGCCTGCGCGTGTCACGGGGCCCCCGGTGCCGGGTACATCCGTACCATTGCGGACGCACCTGGCCTGGCGTCCATGATGCCCCTGTTCCCGGAGCCGCCGAAGCCCGGGGCCCCGCTCCTCCGGACCTCCCGGAGACTCGGGGAGCTCCCGGAACCCGCGTCATTGTCGTGGGTTGCACGTCTGGCGAAGGCCTGTTTCCGGAATGGAAAGTCCCGCGGCGCTCGGTTTTTGGGCCGGAGCCGAGCGCCGCGGGCTGCACGTTTTGGCCAGACCGGCACCGCCAGAACGAGCGTTCGTTCGGTTTCTCAAACCAATCGCAGGCCGCGCGCGGCCGGCTTGGCGGCAACCACGTCCACGGGCTTGCCCAGCGCGGAGCGCAGCAGGGCCAGCTCCTGGCGCGCGTCCCAGACCTCGAGGTCCAGCGGCTGCCGCGACAAGAGCTCGATCACCACCCGCCCGTTGCTGCGGATGCGGAGGTTGAGCACCGGCTGGTGGTGCGAGCGATCGAAGGCGTCGGCGAGGCGCAGGATGGCGGCGAGCTTCACCACCATGCGCACCTCGCTGCCCGAGAGCCCGGCGAGGTCCTGGTGGCCGGGCGCCGGCGGCGTGCGGCGGTGGAAGCGCGCCAGCCGCGCGACGATCTCCCGGTCGCGGCTGGTGAGCCCCGGCAGCTCGGCGTTCTGGATGATGTAGTAGCTGTGCTTGTGGTGCCGGTGGTAGCTCACCGCCGAGCCCACGTCGTGCAGCAGCGCGGCGACCTCGAGCAGCGGGCGCGCCGCCGCGGGCAGCTTGTGGAGCGCGGCCAGGCCGTCGAAGAGCGTGAGCGCCAGCCGGGCCACCTGCCGCGCGTGCCGCTCGTCGGAGTCGAACCGGCGCAGGTACGCGAGGGCCGCGTCGGCGGGGAGGTGATCGCCCGCGTCATGGCCGCCGCGGAGCAGGTCGATGATGAGGCCGTCGCGCAGGCCGCGATCGACGGTGGTCACCTGCGACAACCGCAGCCGCTGCACGATGCCCTCGAGGATCACCGCGCCGGCGACCACGATGTCCGCGCGGTGTTGATCGAAGCGCTTGCGGCGGCGGTCGGGCGGCATGGACGCGAGCTCGTCCACGGCACGCCCCAGCTGCCGCGCGCTGGCCTCCGGTCCGTCCGCGCCGTACATCACCACGCTGCGAATCGTGCCCGAGCTGCCGAAGACGCGCGTGGTGCCCCGCGCCGAGTCGCGCGGGAGCCGCTCTTCCAACACCTGGCGCACGTAGGCGCGCATCAGCGAGAGCTTCTCGGAGTCCACCTTGCCCGAGGCGTCGAAGAGCTCGGTGAGCCGCACCGCGCCCAGCTCCAGCGAGAACAGCTCCGAGGGCTGGCTGCCCTGGGCGCGCGCGATCTCCGTGGAGCCGCCGCCGATGTCGATGACCAGCGAGCGCGCGTTGGCCGGGAGCTCGTCGAGCACGCCCAGGCAGATCAGGCGCGCCTCCTCCTGGCCGCTGATGACCTCCAATTCGACGCCGGCCTCGCGCCGCGCGCGCCGGACGATCTCCTCGCGGTTCTTGGCCTCGCGAACTGCACTCGTGGCCACGGCGCGCGTCACCGCGCCGAAGCGGTGGCAGAGCTGGCCGTAGCGCCGCAACGTGGCGATGACCCGATCCGCCACCTCGCGGCTGAGGGCGCCCTTCTTGAAGACGCCCTCGCCCGGCCGGACCGGGTCGCGCTCCTGATGCAGCACTTCAAAGCCGCCTGATCCGTCGCCGCGCGGCCGCGCCAGCTCCAGCCGCATGGCGTTGGTGCCCACGTCGATGGCGCCATAGACCAGCTCGCCGCGGCGGGGCGGGCTGAGCAGTCTTGGCCTGGACGGGGTGGAGGCGCGCACGTTTCTCATCCAACGATGGCACACCCGATCCGCCATGAAAAGCCCTGATCTTCAAGCCTTGCGGGACCGTCGCGGCACCGTCACCGGGGCGTTACAACGAAGGGGCCCGGGCTGGGGTAGCCTGGGAGACCTGCCGGGGGCAGGGCCGCCAATTCGACGGCCCGCCGGGCGCCGAGGCTGCCGTGGAACTGGTCAAGGCTGAGCAGTTCATCAACCGCGAGCTGTCGTGGCTCGCCTTCAACGACCGCGTGCTGGCCGAGGCGCGCGACGCGAGCCTGCCGCTCTTCGAGCGCCTGAAGTTCATGGGCATCGTGTCGAGCAACCTCGACGAGTTCTTCATGGTCCGGGTGGCGGGCTTGAAGCAGCAGCTCGCCAACGGCGTGGCCGAGCCCTCGGGCGACGGCATGCTCCCCGCGGAGCAGCTCACGGCGATCGCCGACCGCGTCCACGCCGCGGTCGCCGAGCAGTACCGCTGCTGGCGCGAGGACCTGTTGCCCGGCCTCTCGGCGCAGGGCCTGGCGCTCTTGCGCTGCGCGGACCTCTCGGGCGAGCAGAAGGCCGCGGCGAAGGCGCACTTCCTGACCAACGTCTTTCCGGCGCTCACCCCGCTGGCCATCGATCCCGGCCACCCGTTCCCGCACCTGCGCAACAAGAGCTTGAACCTGGCGCTGCTGCTCCGCCGCGACGCGGGCAAGGGCCGCAAGAAGGCGCTGCTCGGCGGCACCAGCCTCGCCGTGGTGCAGGTGCCGAGCGTGCTCCCCCGCCTGGTGACGGTGCCCGTGGAGAAGGGCCAGGCCTTCGTGCTCCTCGAGGACCTCATCGCCACGCACGCGGTGGAGCTCTTCCCCGGCTTCGGCTTGATGGAGGCGGCGCCCTTCCGCGTGACGCGCAACTGGGACCTCGCCGTCGACGAGGAAGAGTCCGAAGACCTGCTCTCCACGATCCAGGAAGAGCTGCGTCGCCGCGACCGCGGCGTCTCGGTGCGCCTGGAGCTGGCGGCGCAGGCGTCGCCCGCGGTGGAGGTGGCGCTGCGCGAGCCGCTCGGTCTGGAGGTGAACGACGTCTATCGGCTCGACGGCCCGCTGCAGCTCAACGAGCTGGGCGCGCTCACCGAGTTCGACGCGCGCGCCGAGCTTCGCGTGGAGCGCTACGAGCCCGCGGTGCCGCCGATCTTCAAGGACGCGGAGAGCATCTTCACCGCCGTGCGCAGCAAGGACGTGCTGCTGCATCACCCCTACGAGAGCTTCGAGCCGGTGGTGCGCTTCATCGAAGAGGCCGCCGACGATCCGCAGGTCCTGGCCATCAAGCAGACGCTGTACCGCACCGGCGGCGACTCTCCGCTGGTGCGCGCGCTGGCCCGCGCCGCGGAGAACGGCAAGCAGGTGGCCGTGCTCGTGGAGATCAAGGCCCGCTTCGACGAGGCCAACAACATCGCCTGGGCGC